>NZ_JBFBCB010000046.1:0-64172 GCF_040682975.1 Streptomyces sp. NPDC051051 | reverse complement strand
CCCCGATACTGGTTGTATCGGGGCGATCCCGACAACGCGGCGAGCGTGCGTGCCAGGCGTCGCCGGGCAGACGGGACTTTCGAAACACGCCCTAGTCGAGCAGGTCGGGTTCGCTGCGGCTGATGTCCTGCCACAGGGGCTGGTAGTTGATCCACGCCAGCAGGTCGCCGCCGAGTTGTTCCCGGGTCGCCACCGCCGCCTTGTGCTCGATCAGGACGGGGCGGCCGGCGGCGCGGGCGGTGAGCTGGACCTGACTGGAGCGTTCCATCGACAGGAACCACCAGGCCGCCGCGTCGACCGAGTCGCCGACGGTCAGCGGCCCGTGGTTGCGCAGGACCAGCGCCTTGCGGCTGCCGAGCGCGGCCGCGATGCGCCGCCCCTCCTCGGCGTCGACGGCGACGCCGGTGTAGGCGTCGTACAGCGCCATGTCCTCGTAGAAGGCGCAGCTCTCCTGGGTGATGGGGTCGATCAGTTCGCCGAGGGCGGCGAGGGCGCGCCCGTGGACGGAGTGGCAGTGGGCGACGGCGACGACGTCCGGCCGGGCGGCGTGCACCTGCGCGTGCACGGTGAAGGCGGTCTGGTTGACGTGGTAACGGCCCTCGACGACCTGCCCGTCGGCGTTGACGAGGACGAGGTCGCTCACGGTGACGTGCTTGAAGGGCACGCCGAACGGGTTGACCCAGAAGCAGTCGCTGTACTCGGGGTCGCGTGCGGTGATGTGTCCGGAGACCCCGTCCTCGAAGCCGTACCGGCCGAAGATCCGCACGGCGCCCGCGAGCCGTTCCCTGCGGTGCCGGCGCTCGTCCTCGACCGATTCGTGCATCGGCGGCATGGCGAACCGCAGTCGGTCGGTGGGCAGCGGGGCAGGAGACGTGGGCCCGTGCATCGGTCCTCCAGCACTGGGATGCGTTACGGGCGGAAGTTACCGTCGGTCAGGGAAAAAGGGCAGAGCCGTTACGCAAAGATGATGATTTCCGTCACCTGTGGAGCACGACGTGAGCAGCACCGACCGGCATCCCGCCTCCCTCGTACGGTAGATCACCAGCCGTGACGAGGTCGGACTCGTCCACCCCTTCGCCGAGTGGCGGACCTTCGGCGCGCCGGCGTACGTCGCCGAGTGCCACGGCTTCCGCTACGCGGGCGTCAGGCTGGTCGGCAGGCAGCGGATCGTCCACGTCACCCTGGTGCGCGACACCACCGCCTGGGCGCGGCAGCGGGCGGCGGCGAACACCGCGGCCTTCCCCGACCCGGGCGCCGGGCGTCCCGTACCGGGCATGTACCTCGGCTCGCTCGCCCCGGTCCCCGAGGCACAGCCGGACGTCGGCCTGCTCACGGCCCTCATCCGTCACGAGGCGCTGGAGGCAGCCGTGAACCGCGGTCAGCTGCCGGCCATGGCCTGGGGCTCCGCCGCGCTGTTCCCGCTGAGGGCGCCCTTGACCGGGAAGTACGCCGTGCTGCCCCCGCTCGCCGTCCTGACCCCGCCGGGTCTGCTGGGCACCCTGCGGGTCAACGCCTCGCGCCGGGCGAAGCCGGTGCGGCAGCTCGTCGCGGCGGGCTGCACGGCCGTGCCGGACGGGTCGGGCCGGGGCGCCACGTGCGGCCGACACCGCACACCGTCTGATCCACCCGGCGCGACACGCGATCCCCGCAATACCGGACAGAAGATGTCTGGTATCGGCACCACACTCGCCGTATGACAGCACGCACGACAGCACGTTCCGCGACAGCGGTGAACTGGGCGGTGTTCGCCGAGGCGGAGCCGGAATTCGCACGGGTCGTCGAGGACCGTTTCGGCGCCTTCACGCACCATGTCCTCGCGACCCTGCGCAGGGACGGCTCCCCGCGCACCAGCGGCCTGGAGGTGCGCTTCCTGGACGGTGAGCTGTGGCTCGGCATGATGCCGGGCTCGCTCAAGGTGCTCGACCTGCGCCGCGACCCCCGTTTCTCGCTCCAGGCCAACCCGGGCGAGGGCACCGGGATGGGCGGCGGCGACGTACGGGTCGGCGGGCGGGCCGTCGAGGTCGAGGACGGGGAGGCACGGGCCGGGTACGTGGAAGAGGTGGAACCGCCGCAGCCGTTCCACCTCTTCCGCACCGAGCTGACGGAGGTCGTGCGGACCTACGTCGAGGACGACACGTATCTGGTCGCCCAGGTCTGGAAGCCCGGAGAGACGGTGCGCACTCTCAAGCGGACCTGACCCCGCGGGGCCTGCTCCAGGGGGCCTGCGCCAGGGGTCCTACTCCCACTCGATGGTGCCCGGCGGCTTCGAGGTGACGTCGACGACGACCCGGTTGACGTCACGGACCTCGTTGGTGATCCGGGTGGAGATCTTCGCGAGGACGTCGTACGGCAGGCGCGACCAGTCGGCCGTCATGGCGTCCTCGGAGGAGACCGGGCGCAGGACGATCGGGTGGCCGTAGGTGCGGCCGTCGCCCTGGACGCCCACGCTGCGGACGTCGGCGAGCAGGACCACCGGGCACTGCCAGATCTCGCGGTCCAGACCGGCCGCCGTCAGCTCCTCGCGGGCGATCGCGTCGGCGTCGCGGAGCAGGTCGAGGCGGTCCTTGGTGACCTCGCCGACGATGCGGATGCCGAGGCCGGGGCCGGGGAACGGCTGGCGCTGGACGATCTCCTCCGGCAGGCCGAGTTCCTGGCCGACCATGCGGACCTCGTCCTTGAACAGCTTGCGCAGCGGCTCGATGAGCTGGAACTCGAGGTCCTCGGGCAGTCCGCCCACGTTGTGGTGGGACTTGATGTTGGCGGTGCCGGTGCCGCCGCCGGACTCGACGACGTCCGGGTACAGGGTGCCCTGGACCAGGAACGCGACCTCGGGACCCTCGTCGGCGATGATCTCCGCCTGGGCCTGCTCGAAGACGCGGATGAACTCGCGGCCGATGATCTTCCGCTTCTCCTCGGGGTCGGAGACCCCCTTGAGGGCGGTGAGGAAGCGCTCCTCCGCGTCGACGACCTTCAGCTGGACGCCGGTCGCGGCGACGAAGTCCTTCTCGACCTGCTCGGTCTCGCCCTTGCGCATGAGGCCGTGATCGACGTAGACGCAGGTCAGCTGGGAACCGATGGCCTTCTGGACCAGGGCGGCGGCCACCGCGGAGTCGACGCCGCCGGACAGGCCGCAGATCGCGCGCTTGTCGCCGACGAGTTCGCGGATGGCGGCCACCTGCTCGTCGATGACGTTGCCGGTGGTCCAGTCCGGGGTGAGACCCGCGCCGCGGTACAGGAAGTGCTCGAGCACCTGCTGGCCGTGCGTGGAGTGCATGACCTCGGGGTGGTACTGGACGCCGTAGAGCTTCTTCTCGTCGTTCTCGAAGGCGGCGACCGGGACGACGTCCGTGGAGGCGCTGACGGTGAAGCCCTCGGGGGCGGCGGAGCAGGCGTCGCCGTGCGACATCCACACGGCCTGCTCGGCCGGGGTGCCCTCGAAGAGGGTGGAGGAGACGCGGGAGACGTGCAGGTCGGTGCGGCCGTACTCGCGGGCGCCGGTGTTGTCGACGGTGCCGCCGAGGGTCTGCGCCATCAGCTGGAAGCCGTAGCACATGCCGAATACGGGGACGCCGGCCTCGAAGATCGCGCGGTCGAGGCGGGGGGCGCCCTCCTCGTAGACGGACGAGGGGCCGCCGGAGAGGATGATCGCCGCCGGGTTCTTGGCGAGCATCTCCTGGACGGGCATGGTGCTCGGCACGATCTCGCTGTAGACCCGCGCCTCGCGGACTCGACGGGCGATGAGCTGGGCGTACTGCGCGCCGAAGTCGACGACCAGGACGGTGTCGGGGGCGGCGGCAGCGGGAGTCGCTGTGGACACGGGGGCCTTCCGGCGGTTGGGCGGAGTCTCTGTGCTGGCCAATTCTACCGAGGTGGGCGCGGAACCGGTCCCGTCGCCGGGGACCGCCGGGCCCGCGGCCCCCCGTCGCCGGTGAACCGCCGTGGCATACTGGCCCCATGCTTTCGCACGCGACCTTCGTCTTTACCTATGGCACCCGGCCCGCCGGCTGCCATGGTCGTGCTGCTTGAGCTGAGGCAGCGACTTCCCAGGCGCCCCGGGCCGACAAGGCCCGGGGCGCCTGTCGTTTCTCCCGGGTCCTGCCGTTCCGGGGCATCCGCATCCACCACCACAGGAGCCCCCATGACCGCCACCGACGTGACCGGCGCCCGCACCCCCGAGGCCGCCGGCGTGATCACCGGCGCGCGTGAGCGCATCGACGCGCTCGACGACCGGATCATCGGTCTCATCCAGGAACGGGTCGCCGTGTCCGCCGTGATCCAGGAGGCCCGGATCACCTCCGGCGGCCGGCGCGTGAACCTGTCCCGCGAGATGGAGATCCTCGACCACTACCGACGGGCCCTCGGCAAGCCCGGCACGTCGCTCGCCATGACGCTCCTCGAACTGTGCCGGGGTCGCATCTGAGTTCGGTGCCCCTCTCACCCGTACGGCGCGTGACCGGTCCCGGACGGCTTCGTTGGTCCCGGTGTCCGTTCCAGCCAGGGGCGGGCCCGGAAGAACCACGCGTGGCTCACTGGAGCGATGAGGCGTACGGGTCGTGCCGTGCGCCGTGGGACCTCGCTCCGGGGAAGTGACCGGACGGCAGGGGACAGCAGCCCGGTCACCCAAGAGAACGGCCGGCCTCGGGGACGCTCGGGGCCGGCCGGCGGGAAGGGCAAAACGCACAAGGGCCGGGTCAAACGGTTGCGGGCGCCGCGTTCATCCAGCACGATGCGCAGAAAGCCCCAAGTCCCGCCGGGGACAACCGCATTGCACCACTCTCCCGTGCTGTGCCCCGATGAGTGGCGTTGTGTCCCCGCCGGTCACCAAAGGTCCGGACCAGTCACGCACCCCGTGTGCGCTCCGGCGTCCACCCGGCACGGACGCGGAAGCTCGACAAGCCAGCGGCGCAACCCCCCGGCGCCGCTCCACAGGCACCGGCGCCGCCCTGACGCCGGTGCTGAGGGTAAGGAAGGGCCCCGCGGATCCGTCCCGCGGGGCCCTTCGCCATGCCGGTGTGACGCATGCCACATAAGAAGCGCGTGAAGAGAGGGCAACTCTTCACAGGCTCGGTCGGTCACACCTAGCGAACTCAGGGCCATCAGCCGCTCCCCCATGCGGAAGGCCTCCTCAACCGCGCCGCGGCCTCGCCGCCGTGACGCACCGCATCGATCGAGGTCTCTTTTCATGAAGCTCCGCCGAGCCGTGGTGACCATGGCCGCGACCGCCGTCCTCGCGCCGCTGGCCCTGCTGTCGGCGCCGACCGCCTTCGCCGAGGAGAGCGGCACGGCGTCGCCCAGCGCGTCGTCGTCCGAGAGCACCTCCGCCTCGCCGTCCGACTCGGCGGGTTCCTCGGAGTCCGCCTCCGCGTCCGAGTCCGCCTCCGAGTCCGCGTCGGGCTCGGCCTCCGCCTCCGAGGAGACGAAGCCGACCGGCTCCCCGTCGTCCTCCTCTTCCTCGTCGGCGTCCGCGTCCTCCTCGCCCGGCGGGGAGCCGTCGGAATTCCCCGACGACTGCCCGGTCGACGAGGACGGCGTCGACGTCGACTCCCAGCTGGAACTGTCCGTGTCCGGTCTGCCCGGCAAGATCGTCGCAGGCAGCGGGTGGCACACCTTCAAGCTCACCGCCGCCAACCACAGCGACGAGGCCCTGGGCACCGTGCAGTGGCTCGCGGCCATCGACAACGAGTCGATGAGCGACGACGAGCGGACCTGGCTGAGCACCTACGCCAAGATCGAGTACTACGACCCGCAGGCCAAGGCCTGGGACTCCATCGCGGACGACTTCGGCAACGGCTTCTACTTCGGCCAGACGGAACTCGGCCCCAAGGAGACCGTCGACATCAAGCTGCGCGTCGACATCACCGCGAAGGCCCCGGCCGGCGACGGCTTCACCCTGGGCCTCGGCGGCTACGTCGACGCGGAGAAGAACTGCGTCCACAGCTCCTTCGCGCTCTACGAGTTCACCGTGCTCAAGCCCGGCAGCAGCAACGACGACCCGGGTGAGGCCAAGCCGGGCGAGGGCCAGGCTCCCGAGGGCGGCAAGCAGCCGCAGGGCGGCGCCAACGAGATCCCCGCCACCGGCAGCCTCGCCGAGACCGGCTCCAACTCCGTGCTGCCGATGATCGGCCTGGTCGGCGGTGTCGCCGTCGTCGCCGGTGCGGGTGCGGTGTTCACCGCGCGCCGCCGCAGGACACAGGCGTAAGCCTGACAAGGCCCCTGGGGCCACCGTGAAGGAGGGACCTGCGCTCGGAGGGGGGCGCAGGTCCCTCCTTCCGTGTCCGGTGACTTCCTCTTCCGCGTTCGGCCCCCGCGGCTTCCGCGTCCGGCTACTTCTTCGGTGGCACCGTCGGCATCCCCAGGAACGGCAGCCGCAGGGCCGCGAACGCCTCGGCCGGGACCGCCGGGTCGCGCGGTTCCACCGGCTTCAGCCGCTCGTAGGCCGCCCCCTGCGCGGGGCGCGGGTCCGGCTCCCCCTTGTTCGGCCAGTACGACATCGCACGCTCGGCCTGGGCGGTGATCGTCAGCGACGGGTTCACGCCGAGGTTCGCCGAGACGGCGGCGCCGTCCACGACGGAGATGCCGGGGTGGCCGTACAGCCGGTGGTACGGGTCGATGACGCCGGTCTCGCGGGAGTCGCCGATCGGGCAGCCGCCGAGGAAGTGGGCGGTGAGCGGGGTCCCCATCAGCTCGCCCACGTTGGAACCGGCGAAGCCGTTGATCTCGGCGGCGAGGGCGTCGGCCGCCTCCGAGGCCGCCTTGATCTGCTTGGGGTTGGGACTGCCGTGCCCCTGGCGTGCGGTGAGCAGGCCCTTGCCGACACCGGTCTGCTTCAGGTGCGTGGTCAGCGAGTTGTCCAGGGACTGCATGACCAGGCCGATGATGGTCTTCTCCGACCAGCGGCGGTTGGACAGGGAGCGCAGCACCAGGACGGGATGGCGGGCGGCGTTCGCCAGCCAGCCGGCGACCCGCGACGAGCCCTCCGCGTACGGCACCTGGAGGATCGACAGGCTGCCCATGGAGTTGGAGCCCTTGCCGTAGCGGACCGGCTCGATGTGGGTGTGCGGGTCCGGGTGGATCGAGGAGGTGATCGCGACGCCGCGCGTGAAGTCGGCCTTCGGCCGCCCGGTCGCCCTGCGGTAGCGGCGGTCGTCGGTCTGGGCGCCGACCAGCGCCTCCGAGTTGGTGCGGGTCAGCTCACCGAGCCGGTCGGAGAGGTACGGCAGCTGCCGGCCCGCCTTCATGCGGTGCAGCAGGGTCTGGGTGCCGTAGGTTCCGGCGGCGAGGACGACCCGGCGGGCCGTGAAGGTGCGGCCGCGCGACCTGCGGCGGTCGTCGGTCGGGAGGGTCGCCACCGCGTACCCGCCTCGTGAGTCGTCGGTGACCGAGACGACCGTCGTCAGGGGGTGGACGACGGCGCCCGCTTTCTCCGCGAGGTAGAGATAGTTCTCGTTGAGGGTGTTCTTCGCGCCGTGCCGGCAGCCGGTCATGCACTCGCCGCACTCGTTGCAGGCCTTGCGGGCGGGACCCGCGCCCCCGAAGTAGGGGTCCGCGACCTGCTCGCCGGGCCGTGCCGTCACCGAACCGTCGGCGTCCTCGCCGTCCCCGAAGAACACGCCCACCGGCGCCATGTGGAAGGTGTCGCCCACGCCCATCCGCTCGGCCGCCGCCCTGAGGTGCACGTCGGACGGGGTCGTCGTCGGGTTGAGGCGCACGCCGAGCATGCGGGTGGCCTGGTCGTAGTAGGGGGCCAGCTCCTCCTGCCAGTCGGTGATGTGCCGCCACTGGGGGTCCTCGAAGAAGGGCTTCGGCGGGACGTAGAGGGTGTTGGCGTAGTTGAGGGAGCCGCCGCCGACGCCCGCGCCGGCCAGGACCATGACGTTGCCCAGCAGGTGGATGCGCTGGATGCCGTACATGCCGAGCCTGGGGGCCCAGAGGTAGTTCTTCAGGTCCCAGGAGTTCTTCGGGAGCGACTCGCGGGTGAAGCGGCGGCCGGCCTCCAGGACGCCGACCCGGTACCCCTTCTCCGTGAGGCGCAGGGCGGTGACCGAGCCGCCGAAGCCGGATCCGACGACGACGACGTCGTAGTCGTACGCGTCGTCCACGGCGTCGCTGTCGGCCTCGGCGTCGATGCCGGCCCCGGCGTCGGCCGTGGCGTCCCGGTGGCCGGGGCCGTCCTCGTCCCGGGGCTGGGCGGAGTTCTCCTGTGACACGTGCTCTCCTCGTCGAGAACGGGTGCTGTCTAGCGGAAGCGGAACGCCTTCATCAGGCGCAGGCTGCGGCTCATGAACTCCGCGTACTTCTCGTCGTCCATGCCCAGCGCCGGCGCCATCGGCAGCAGTCGCTGCTGGGCCACCGTCTGGGCCTCGGTGTACTTGAGGATGCCCTCGGAGCCGTGGCGGCGGCCGAGGCCGGAGTCCTTCATGCCGCCCATGGGCGACTGGACGCTGCCGTAGGCGGGGGCGTAGCCCTCGTTGACGTTGACGGTGCCGGTGCGCAGGCGGGCGGCGACCGCGCGGCCGCGTCGGCCGTCCTTCGTCCAGACCGAGGAGTTCAGGCCGTACGGCGTCGCGTTGGCGCGTTCGACCGCCTCGTCGTCGGTCGTGAAGCGGTAGACCGAGACGACCGGGCCGAAGGTCTCCTCGCCGCACACGGACATCGGTTCCGTGACGCCGTCGAGGATCGTCGGCTCGAAGAAGTACGGGCCTATGTCCGGGCGGGCGACACCGCCGGCGACGACCCGGGCGCCCTCGGCGACGGCCTCCGCCACGTGCCGGGTCACGGTCTCCAGCTGGCGTTCGCCGACGAGGGAGCCCATGTCGGCGCCGTAGGCGAGGGAGGTCCCGAGGCGCATGGCCCTCGTGCGGGCGGCGAAGCGCTCCAGGAAGGCGTCGGCGATCGACTCGTGGACGTACAGCCGCTCGATGGAGATGCACAGCTGGCCGGCGGAGGAGAAGCAGGCGCGGACCGCTCCGGCGGCGGCCTTCTCGATGTCGGCGTCCTCCAGGACCAGCATGGCGTTCTTGCCGCCGAGTTCGAGGGAGACGCCGACCAGGCGGGCGGCGGCACCCTGCGCGACCTCGCGGCCGGTGCGGGTGGAGCCGGTGAAGGAGACGTAGTCGGCGTGCCGGACGACCTCGGGGCCGACGACCGGGCCCTCGCCGATGACGACCTGGAAGACCTCGGCGGGCAGCCCGGCCTCGATGAGCAGGTCGCGGGCCCACAGCGCGGTGAGGCAGGTCTCCGTGTCGGGCTTCATGACGACCGCGTTGCCGGCGACGAAGGCGGGCAGCGCGTCGCCGACGGAGAGTTCGAGCGGGTAGTTCCAGGGGGCGATCTGGCCGACGACCCCGCGCGGGTGACGCAGCTCGGTGACCTTGGTCAGCGTCGGCATGGCGCCCGCGTGCCGCTTCGGCCGCAGGTAGGCGGGGGCCTTGCGGCCGTAGTGGCGGGCCGCGACGGCGACCGCCTGCACCTCCTCGTGGGCGTGCAGGCGCGCCTTGCCGGTCTCCAGCTGGATCAGGTCGAGGACCTCGCCCTGGCGCTGGAGCACCAGGTCGTGGAAGCGCAGCAGGACCGCGGCCCGTTCCCGCACCGGCACCTGCGCCCACACCTCCTGCGCGGCCCGGGCCGCGGTGAACGCCCGCCGCACGTCCTCGGGGGTGGACTCGGGCAGGTCGGCGAGCTTCTCGCCGGTGAACGGCGTGTGGTTCGCCGTGAGCCCGGAACCGGCGACGCCCTTGGTGAGGTGGGCGACGAGCTGGGGGGTCACCACGTCGGCGGCGGTACGGGCGCCGGCGGGGGTCGGGGCGAGGGGGTTGGTACCGGTCTTCTCCGGGGCCTGCGAGTCCGTCATGTGCCGCAGGGTATGACGTGGCGAACGCTTTTGGTACCCGTCGGTAACGGGGATTCACCGACCGCACACACGACGCCAGTGGTCACTGGCAACAAACCCGCTGATCAGCGGGTTGTGCGTGACGGTTCCTCTTTCGCGGCCCGTGTCCCACGGCACCCCGATCCGGAGCCGTTCCGGGCCGCCGCGAAGACGGCCGTGTCCCGTTCCTCGTCCGCGGTGTCCTTCGGCAGGTCGACCCGCAGCTCGTACCTCCGGCTGTCGTCGGCGAGCACGAACAGCTCCATCACGCGGGTCGGGGACGTGTCCGGGCCGCAGGTGGTGTCGGCCGCAGGTGGTGTCGGCGAGCGCCGCCTCACGGCCTCGGAAGACGGTCCGGGCCGTCAGCGTGCGCGCGTCCCCGTCGAGCCCGTCCCACGTCTTTCGGATCCCCGGCGCCGCTCGTGTCACACGACCACCACGAGCGTGGTCCGTCAGAGCTCGTCCACGTCGAGGTGGGCGATCGCCGTCCGCGCCACCTCCTGGCCCCGCTTCGTGAAGTCGCCCTTGCCGGGGTAGGCGATGGTGAGCTTGTACATGTCGCCGGCGGTGGACTTGTAGTACAGAGTCCGCATCTCGCGGGGGCGGGGGTTCTGGGTGTCGTCGGTGGTGTAGCGGACCGTGTTCTCGGCGGCCGGCCTGCCCCGGTACTCGGCGGTGGCGTTCGGCTCGGTCTTCGGCCCCTTCGGCATGTCGAGGGCGTAGCTGCCGTTGGACTTGAAGTCGTCGTTGTCCTCGTACATCTCGGCGGCCGCGGAGTCCTTGATCTCGCCGCCGGTGTCCTCCGCCTTGCGGTCGACGGTCAGGACGATCGAGACGGCCCCGCTCGGATCCGTGAAGCTGACCCGGTGGTCGTCGTCCGACTCCCGGTCCGGTGTGCCGATCACGTAGTCCTTCGGCACCGCCAGCGTCGCGGTGACGTCCTTCTGGGCGCTCGTCGTCCAGTCGGCGGGCAGCCCGCCGGCGGAGCGGTCGGCGACGATCAGCCAGGCCGTGAGCGCGGCGGCGACGACCGCCGCCGCGAGCCCGGTCCAGAACAGCCTGGTGCCGACCCGCAGGCCCCAGCCGGCCCGTCCGGCACTGACCTTGACGGACCAGCCGCCGATCGGGCCGGCCGCGGCTCCGGTGAGGCTCCCGGGTGCGGTCACCAGCTGGGTGGGCGCCGGGGCGGGCGGGTTCGCGGCGCGCTCCAGCAGGGCGCGGACCTGCGCGGCCTGCGGGCGACGGGCCGGGTCCTTCTCCAGCAGGCCGTCGACGGCCTCGGCGAGCGGGCCCCGCGCGGCGGTGGGCGGCGCGGGCGCGGCGTTGAGGACGGACTGGAGGGTCGCCGGGGTGTTGCTGCGGCGGAACGGCGAGACGCCCTCCGTCGCCGCGTACAGCACCACGCCCAGCGACCACAGGTCGGACGCCGGGCCGGGGCGCTGGCCCAGCACCCGCTCGGGCGCGATGAACTCGGGCGAGCCGACGAAGCCGCCGGTGTCGGTCAGGTTGGTCTCGCCCTCGATCTGGGCGATGCCGAAGTCGGTGAGGACGACCCGGTCGTGCCGCCCGAGCAGCACGTTGTCCGGCTTCACGTCCCGGTGCAGGATGCCCGCAGCGTGGGCGGCCTCCAGTGCGCCGAGCACCTCCAGGCCGATGCGGGCGGCCTCGCGCACGCCGAGCGTGCCCTCCTCCAGGGCGGCGCCGAGCGACCGCCCGTGGACCAGCTCCATCACGATCCACGGCTGCCCGTCGACGACCGCGACGTCATGGACGTTCACCACGGACGGATGGTCCAGCCGGGCCGCGGCCCGCGCCTCGCGCCGCATCCGCTCGAAGGCGTTGGCCCGTTCACGTTCGGGAAGGTGGTCCGGTACGCGCGGCTCCTTGACGGCGACCTCCCGGTCCACCGTCTCGTCCTTGGCCCGCCACACCGTGCCCATGCCGCCGTGCCCGAGCTTGGCGAGGAGCCGGTAGCGGCCCGCGATGAGCCGCCCGACACCGTTCTCCCGCGGGGCGGACGCGGCCTGGGCGGGCATCGCGTAGGGGTTGCCGGGCTGCGGGGCCGGCGCGTCGTGGGACGCCTGCGGTGATCGCGGAGGCTGCTGCGCCTGCGGAGGCTGCTGCGCCTGCGGAGGTTGCTGCGCCGGTGCCTGCCGAGGCGGTTGCAGAACAAAACTCGTGGTCTCGTCGGCCCCGTGGCCCGGTCCCCCGTTGTGGCTCATGCGTCCATCCATATCGCGCCACGCGGGCCGATATCCACCAGTGGCCCCCACCGGTCACAGACCCGTGACGCGACCCGTCCCTTATCTCCCCTTATTCCGGTACGAGCGTGTCGACGGCCACGTCGAAGTACTCGCGCGCCTCCCGCGCCTTGCCGACCGGCGCCGAGACCCACACGTCGTACAGCCGCCCGCCGTCCTCCCAGCACAGGTCGTACGTGTGCCGGGCGCCCTCCGCCGCGTCGAAGCCGTCCCAGGTGAACTCCCAGAGGGCGGCGGGCCGTCCGGCGCGCGTCGTCTCGGTGACGCGGCCGTCGCGGTAACCGGGGTTGGTGTCGGGGCCCTTGAGCGCGGCGCGTTCCATCACCCCGAGCGGGCCGCCGGGCTGGGGCACGCCGACCTTCACGCCGAGCCGGAAGATCTGCCCCGGGGACAGGTAGAAGACCCGTCCGCCCTGCGGATCCCGGGTGAAACCCTCCGGCACGGCGAGCGTGAACCCGGCCGGGTCGGCGACGACGCGGTAGCCGGAGGGCGCGCTGGGGCGGCTCCGGGACGGGGTGGCGGAGGGAGTGGGGGAAAGCGGCGCGGAGGAGGTGGGGGCGGGCGTGCCGCCGGACGTCGTCCCCACCGCGCCGCCCGGTCCTCCCGGTGCCGAACTCGCCGGCGCGCCGCCCCCGCCGCCGTCCCGGTCGAACAGCAGCGCCGCCGACACGCCGGCGCCCGCCATCGCCGCCACCAGCAGCGCGGCCACCAGCGTGCCTCGCGCGGACCGCTCGCGGAGCGGGGGGTCCGAGGCGGGGCGGGCGGGCCGCTGGCGCGGCAGGTCGGCCTGCGTGGGCGGGTACCCGGTCCGGCCGGCCGGCGTGCGCCCGGTGTCCAGGAAGGCGCGCAGCATCCGCTCGGCCCGCTCCGCGTCCAGCCGCCGGTCCGGATCCCGCTCCAGCAGCCCCCGTACGACGGGCAGGAGCGGCTCGGCCTGCGGAGGCGTACGGATGTCGGCGAAGACGACGGCGTGCAGGATGCCGCCGAGCGAGTCGCGGCGGAACGGCGACTCGCCGCTCAGCGCCGTGCACAGCAGCGCGCCCAGCGACCACAGGTCGGACGCGGGACCGGTCCGCTCCCCGGACATGCGTTCCGGCGCGGTGTACTCGGGCGAACCGACGAAGGAGCCCGTCTCGGTGAGGGTGGTGGCGCCCGCGACCTGCGCGATGCCGAAGTCGGTGAGGACGGCGCGCCCGGTGGCGGAGTCGACCAGGACGTTGGCGGGCTTGATGTCCCGGTGCAGCACCCCGGCCGCGTGTGCGGCGCGCAGTGCGCCGAGCAGGTCGGCGCCGATCCGGGCGGCCTCGCGCGGGTCGATCGGGCCCCGTTCGGCGATCCGGTCGGCGAGTGAGCCGCCCTCGATCAACTCCATGACGATGTACGGCCGTTCGTCCTCCACGACGACGTCGTGCACCACGATGATGTGCGGGTGGCTGAGCTGGGCGACCGCACGGGCTTCGCGCAGCGTCCGGTCGCGGCGGGCGCGGGCCTCCTCGGCGGACAGGGAGTCGTCCTGGACCAGTTCCTTCACCGCGACACGCCGTCCCAGCAGGTGGTCCGTCGCCCGCCACACGATCCCCATGCCGCCACGCCCGAGCCTCGCCTCCAGCCGGTAGCGGCCCGCGATGACCCGGACGGTGTCCCCCTCGGTCCCCATGCGCCCATCATGCCCCACCGGACGCCACGCCTCCGGGGCGCTGATCGGCCAAGTCACGCGCGGCGCCGCCCCGCCGGGACGGGGCCGGACCGACGGGGTCCCTCGTGTGGATCGGACCGGACCCCGCGAGCCCGGCCTGGTCCGAACGAGAGGCCTCAGGTGCCCGGCGGCTCCCGCCAGCTCTGCAGCACCGAGGTGAACTGCCGGGCGGTGCTCGCCCAGTCCTCGGCGGGCGAGGACATGTAGATGACGTACTCGGTGCCGTCTCGGGAGATGTACGCCTCCTCGACCGCGTGCCGCGGGCCGGGGAAGTCCGTGTCCTTGGCGAGCGCGGTCCAGGTGTACTCCCACCGGGCGCCCTCGCGGTCGCGGTAGGTGTTCCGCTCGAGGGTGACCCGCTCGTAGTCGACCAGTCGCTCGAGCTGCTGTTCGAGGTCGAGCTGGTGGGCGTACGGGTCGTCGAAGTCCGGGGAGGTGTCGACGGCGATGCGGACGAAGTGCTCGCCGCCGTCGGGCGAGTAGTCCACCTGCTTGAGGTCGCCGTCGTCCTGGAACAGCTTCCGCTCCCAGGTCCGGGGCAGCGAGAGCCCGAACCCGAGGGGATCCTCGATGTCCACCCGGGCGTCGGAGACGGCGCCCTGGTCCTTCTGCTTGCCGGTGCCGGTGGCGGTGGGGCTGGTGGTCGGCGAACCGGAACCCCGCGCCGTACCGTCGCCGCCCCAGGTCCGCAGCGCCACCGCCGTACCGCCTCCGACCAGCGCGGCGACGACGACCACGAGCGCGAGGGTACGCAGCCGGCGGCGCCGGGACGACCGGCCCGGCGGGGCCTGCCCGGGCCCCGGCCCGGCCGGGCCGATGGCGGTCGGGCCGGTGACGGGGTGGACGTGCGTCCCGGAGGCGGCCGGGACGGAAGTGGCGGAGGCGGGGGTGGCGGAGGGCGGGGTGGCGGAGGCGGGGATGCCCGGCCCCGCGGCCGCCCCGGCGTACGGGTACGGCGTGCCGCCCGCGTGCGTGGAGCCGGACGGGTACGGCGTGCCGCTGCCGTCCGTGAGGTGGGTCGCCCCGCCGGTCGGTGCCCCGGCCGCCACCCCGGCCGGCCCGGCGGTCGTCCCGCCGCGCCGGGTGCCCTGCCCCTGCTCCGGCCCCGGCCCCGTGTACTGCGTCGGTACGTACGCCTGTGCCTCGTCGGGCCGGCGGCCCTCCGCCGCCTCCGCGAGCAGGCGTTCCGCACCGGCCGTGTCGGGCCGGTCGGCGGGGTCCTTGCGCAGCAGCGCGGTGATGACGGGGGCGAGCGGGCCGGCGTACCGCGGCTCGGCGGCCTCCTCCTCGACGACCGCCTGCATCGTGGACAGCGGCGAGGTGCGGCGGAAGGGCGAACGGCCCTCCACCGCCGTGTACAGCGTGGCGCCGAGCGCCCACAGGTCGGAGGAGGGACCCGGGTCGTGGCCGCGGACGCGCTCGGGGGCGAGGAAGTCGACGGACCCGACGACCTCTCCGGTGCGGGTGATGGTGGTGTCGCCCTCGATCTGGGCGATCCCGAAGTCGGTGAGCAGGACCCGGCCGTCGTCGGAGAGCAGCACGTTGCCGGGCTTGACGTCGCGGTGCAGGACGCCCGCGGTGTGCGCGGCACGCAGGGCGCGCAGCACCCACAGGCCGATCCGGGCGGCCTCGGTCGGCTCGACACGCCCGTCCGCCTTGACCGCGTCGGCCAGCGAACGGCCCTCGACCAGCTCCATCACGATCCAGGGGCGGCCGTCGTGTTCGAGCACGTCGTGCACGGTGACGACGGCGGAGTGGTTGATCCGCGCGGCGGCGCGGGCCTCGGCCCTGGTGCGCGCCAGCAGGACCGAACGGTCGCTCTCGGAGACGTAGAGCGCGGCGGTCAGTTCCTTGAGGGCGACGGACCGGTGCAACAGGTCGTCGTGCGCGCGCCATACGCGGCCCATGCCGCCGCTGCCGATGGCGTCGACCAACCGGTAACGGCCCGCGACGAGCAGGCCCTGCATCTGATTCACGTTGCCCCGCAATGCTCTTGACAGGATCAGCGTAAAGACCGGCCCCCGTCCGGGGAACCTGCGGAGGGCCACGGAGACCGCACTGTGACGGTTGTCGCTTCCGCCCGCGTGCGGGAACCATCGGCGTCCCGGAGAACCGCGGGTGTCACCGGACGGTCGCTCAGCCCGTGTAGCGGTAGCTGGCCGACGCCTGCTCGAACAACCGCGTCACCTCGTCCCGCTCGGCCTCCGGGCCGCGCAACTGCACGACGTGGTACCGCCCGTCGAGGAGCAGCGCCACGTTGCGCACGAACAGCTCGCGCCCGTCGCCGCCGGTCCAGGTGAACTGCCCCTCGGCCGAGGTCCGTCCGCCCACCTGGATGGTCCGCAGTCCGGACGCGGTCGCCCAGCTGGAGTCGCGGTAGGGCTGCAACTCGCCCTCCTTCTCGCGCTGGTACGCCATCGGATCGCTGCCGTACCGCGCGGCGGAGTCCCGCCCCGGCACCACGATCAGCTCGAATCCCGCGTGGGTGTAGACGACCTGGCCGCGCCCGTTCTTCGGGGTGCGGTCCCAGCCGTCGGCGACGGCGATCTGGAAGCCCTCGGCGTCCTTGCGCAGCGTGAAGCCGCCGGGCAGACCGCCGGACTGCGTCTCGGTTCCCCCGGAGGCCGACGCGGAGGGGCTGTTGCCCGCTGCCGGAGGGCTGCCGTCGTCGGGCCGGGGCTCGCTGCTGGCATCGGGTGCCGGGTTCACCTGGCCCGCGGCACCGGTCCGCTCCGCACCGCCCGCGCTGCCGGTGCCCTCCTCGTCGGCCTTGGGCATGAACATCACGGCATAGGCGACCGCCGCGGCCAGCAGGAGCAGCACCAGCACGACCAGGGTGCGGCCCAGGCTGCGAGGCGAACGTCCCGTCTCCGGCCGGCCCCGCTTGTGCCGCGCGTGCGTCGCGGGCAGCCCCGTACGCCGTCTGCGCACCAGCTCGCCCTTGCGGCGCACGATCGGCAGCCGGCGCGGGTCGGTGGGCGGTACGGCGACGACGTACGTCCCCGCCTCCGGTTCGGGTGCCGAGCGCACCAGCGAACGCAGCCAGCCGCTCAGTTCCTCGAAGTCCAGCCGGTCGGTCGGATCCTGACGCAGCAACGACTCCACGACCGGCCGCAGCGGCCCGCACTCCTCGGCGAAGGCGGGCGGTTCGGCGCAGACCAGCTGCACCAGCTCGGCCGTCGACTCCTCCGGATAGGGGGCGTGTCCCTGCACGGCGCGGAACAGCAGCGCGCCGAGCGCCCACAGGTCGGTCGCGGGCCCGATGGGCGCGGCCAGTTGCCAGTTCTCGTGCACGGGTACGGCCTGCTCCGGCGCCCAGCGCTCGGTGACGGGCCCGACCACGGCCATCCGCGCCTGCCGCGCCCGTTCCGCGGCCGGCGCCGTGGCCGGCCCGCCCCGCGCCCCGGCCCCGGTGGTCGGCTCGTCCCAGCGCGACCCCACCGGTGCCCCGCCGCCGGTCTGCGCCGGCACCGGCACCGCGCCGTCCCCGAGCGGTCTCGGGCCGGGTGCGCCGCCCACGCCGTAGGGATCGGCGATCTGCCCGGGAGGCGCACTCCGCGCGCCGCCCGGTCCCTGCTCCGGACCACTGCCGAGGACGTACGGCGACGGCGCCGCGCCCGCGACGCCAGGCCCGGTGCCGGTGTCGCCCTCGACCGGGGTGCGGGCCCCCGGCAATGCCGCCCGGTCGCCCTGCTGGGCCTCGTGCACCCGCGCCGCGGCCCGTGCGCCCGCGCGGTAGGCCGCGATCGCGCCGGCCCGCGCGGCACGGATGTCCCCGCCCGTCTCCATGGGCCGGTGAGCCACCGCCCCGGAGGCCCCGGGCGCCGGCCCGGCTCCCGCGGCGGGCAGCCCACCGGCGGCCCGCGCCTCGATCGCCGCCCGCCGCGCGGCCTCGGGATCCCCGCCACCGGCACCGCCGGGCCCGGCGCCCTCCTGCCCGCGCCGCGGCTGCTGTCCCTGGCGCTGCTGCTCCGGCGCCTCCTCCTCGGCCACGGGCACCGGGTCGTACCCGCACAGCGCCTCTTCCGCCGCGCCGACCGCCAGCCCGGTCAGCATGACCCGGCCGTCGTCGCAGACGAGCACCGTGCGCGCGGTGATGTTGCGGTGCACCCAGCCGTGCGCGTGCAGCACCCGCAACGCCATGAGCACGTCGGAGGCGACCTCCGCCGCCCGGTACGGCGTCAACGGCTTCTCGGCGAGCAGCGCCGCCAGCGGCCGGGCGGACACCAGTTCGCTGACGACCCAGAGGGAACCGCCCTCGGCGAACACGTCGAAGACCTGGTCGAGCCGTGGATGGTCGGGGATGCCCGCGGCGGCCTGCGCGGCCTCCACGGCCCGCCGTACGACGGGATCGGCGGGCCGGCGCGTGCTCGCGCCCGGGCCGGAAACCCTCGCCGGCCGACGTGCTCCGCGCTCCCGCGCGGTGAACCCCTCGGGCAGCCCCTCCGCGTCGAGCACCTCGGCCTCGACGACCTCGGGCAACGGCACCTGACGGACCAGGACTTCCTGCCCGCTGTAGGTGTCGAAGGCCCGGGTCTCGGTGAGTTCGTACTCGTCGGAGGGCGGCAACGGCAGGCGGTAGCGGTCGGCGAGTACCCGTCCCGCATAGTCGTCCACTATGCCTCCCCCGGCCGGCCGGTCGGTCACATCCGTTCGTCCCGCGGGCCGTTCCAGCCGAATCAAGCCGGATCCGGCCGAACAGCCGGGTGCGTACGGTCCGCAGCCATTCACGATACGTGCCGGAGGCAACCCGGAAAGAGGGGATGCCGGATCTCACGCACCGAACACGTACCGAAAACCCGCCGAGGGCCCGCCTGAGGCTTGCTGGAGGCCTGCCGGACGCCCGTCACGGCCGCGCCGACGGACGAGCGGGGAGCCGCGGACGAGCAGGGGCCGCGAGCCGCGAGCCGCCCCGCCCGACGCTACTTCTTCGGCGTGAACGTCTCCGTGAGCGTCTTCCAGGTGTCCACCCGGAGAGCACCGTCCCACGTGGCGGCCTTCGCCGTGTACATCAGCGCATGCCCGAGGTGCTCGCCGACCACGAATCCGCGGTCGATCGTCCGGTACGCCGTCCCGCTGTCCGCGTAGGTGAACTCCCAGTCGGCCGTGTTCCAGCCGCGGTAGTCCACCTTCGCTATGCGGATCTTCTGGTACTGGGAGCGCTTCATGTAGCGCTCCTGGTTCTTCCAGTCCGCGACCGGGTCGTCCTTGGGCGTGGTCGTCCAGGCCACCAGCAGCTTCTGTCCGTCGGGCCCCGTGAAGCGGTCCCCCGCCGCGCTCGCGGACTGGTACTTCCAGCCGGCGGGCAGGCCGATCGAGTAGCCCTGCTTCCCCACGTACGTCGTGACGGCCGCACCGGCGCCGGTGGCGGAGCTGCCCGGAGCGGCGCCGCCGGCCGTGGCGGTGCTGCTGGGCGAGCTGTTGCCGGAGGCCGAGCCGGTCGTCGCGGACTGCGACGCCGAGCCGTCGGTCCGCGTCCCGCCGTCCTCGTCCTCCTTGGTGCCGGCGGCGGCGCTGTCGCTGGCGACGGCCGAGGAACCGCCGCCGGTCTTCGCGCCGTTCGCGTCGTCGTCGCCACCGCCGAGGGTGAGGGCCAGTACCGTGCCGAGGACGGCGAGCGCCACCACCACGGCGATGATCACCAGCGTCCGCTTCGGCACCACGTCGGTCAGCGGCGCCCTGGGGACGGGCCGCGGCGGCAGGTCCGGCGGCGTCATCACGGGCCATCCCGAACTGCGCCCGGCAGGCTGCCCGTTCGCTCCGCGAGCCTCCTGACCCGTGACCCCGGCGCCGCCGGCCGCCCCGGTCGTGGCGCGGGCCACCGGCACGGCGGCGGAGGCCGCGGTGGTGGCCGTCTTCCCGCGGGCGGCCCCCGCGGACTTGGCGGCTGCCACGGCCGACGCCGAGGTGGCGGCCCCGGCGGCCGCGCCGCCCCGCGTCTCCTCCTGCGTGCCCGGCGACGCCGAAGCGGGCGACGCGTCGGCAGACTTGGCGCGGGCGGCGGCCGAGGTGGCCGCCCCGGCGGCGACCGCCGCCTTCCGCACGGACCGCAGGGCCCCGCGCAGCTTCTCCGCCGCCTCTCCCCCGGACGAACCCGCCCGGTTCTGGGAACCGTCCGGCTGCACCGGCAGCGGCACGAGCTTCGTCGCGTCCGCCGGCTCGGCCTCCCGGGGCTCCGGTGCGTGGATCACCGCGTTGAGTTTCGCCCGCGCCCCGGCGTCGTCCAGCCGGTGCACCGGGTCCTTGGTGAGCAGGCCGTAGATGACGTCCCGCAGCGGCCCCGCGTTCTTCGGCTCCTCCAGCTGCTCGGTCATCACCGCGGTGAGCGTCGCGATCGCGGAGCCCTTGTCGTAGGGGGGTGTGCCCTCGACCGCCGCGTACAGCAGGCCGCCCAGCGACCACAGGTCGGCCGCCGGTCCCGGCTTGTGGCCGCGGGCGCGTTCCGGCGAGATGTAGGAGGGCGCGCCGACGAGCATGCCGGTCGAGGTGATGGACGGGTCGCCCTCGACCTGGGCGATGCCGAAGTCGGTGAGCACGACCCGGCCGTCCTCGGCGATCAGCACGTTCGACGGCTTCACGTCGCGGTGCAGGATGCCCTCGCGATGGGCCGACCGCAGTACGTCGAGGATCGCGAGCCCGACCTCCGCCGCGCGCCTCGGTTCCAGCACTCCGTCCTCGCGGATGACCTCGGCGAGCGACTTGCCCTCGACGAGCTCCATCACGATCCACGGCCGGTCGTCCTCGTCGACCACGTCGAAGACCGTCACCGCGCTGTTGTTGCGGATCCGCGCGATGGCCTTGGCCTCACGCAGCGTCCGGGTGATCAGCCGGCGCTTCTCCTCGTCGTCGATGTTTCCCGGGAACCGCAGCTCCTTGACGGCGACCGTGCGTCCGAGGGTCTCGTCCTCTGCTCGCCACACCGTCCCCATGCCGCCGCGGCCGAGTACGTCTCCCAGCCGGTACCGCCCGGCGAGGAGACGTGCGCTCTTGTCCTGACGGGATGCTCCCGCCCGCTCCGCCTCCGACATGCGTCCCCTCATGCAACCCGCCCTGACAGAGCCTTCATTGTCCCTCACCCGACAAGTGCCCGACGCCCAGGGTGCCCCTCACCACCCCTCAGGACCGGCGCATTTCGGCCAGAAGGTGCAGCAGACTCCGGCCAACAGGCGGAACGAGCCCTGTTCGGTGTACGAAAAGCCCCTTCTGTGAGCCGGACCGCGACCGGGTACCCGGCGCGAAGGCCGCTCAGGGCCCCGGTGCGAGACCTCCCCACCGACTCTGCACGATGGGCACATCAGGCACACGATGTGGAAGGGAAGGGGAGGAAGCCCCGTGATCCGACCGCTGCGCGGACTCCTGGTCGTCCCCGTGGCCCTGGCCCCCCTGGGACCCACCACGGCCGACTCCCGCCCGAGCCCCACCCCGGCGCCGACACGACCGTCACCGCCGGCACCGCCGACTCGTTGCTGCCCCCTGCTCCGCGCCCGGGGCAAGGTCCCTACCGCCGCCCTGCCGGCCGGCGAGGAGGGCGGCACCCGCTACGCCGAGTCCGGGCCGGGCGTCTCCCGGTCCGACCACTTCCGGGCCGGCAGCGTCACCAAGACCTTCCTCGCGACCTCCATCGTCCAACTGGCCGCCGAACGAAGGCTGTCGCTCTCCGACCCGCTGGAGCGGCGAACTGCTTCCCCCGCGCCGGCGGGTGAAGATGCTCGACACCCGCGCCGCACACGGCTCGTACGGCCTGGGGTTGATTCCGGCGCGCCCGCCCTGCGGAGTGACCGTGTGGGGGCACAACGGTCGGATCCAGGGCAGCTGCGTGCGCAGCGCGGCCACCGTCGACGGCCGTCATGTCCTCACCTTCCGCGTGAACACGACGGCGATGGCAGACCCCGACCTCGAACCGACCCTGCTCGCCGCCGAGTTCTGCCCCCGCACCCATGAGAACGAGCAGGCTCCGAACGGAGATCCCGGCCGGCGGCACTCGTTCGAGTGAAGCCGGAGGCGGTCCCGCCGGGCCGGCCTCACGCACGGGCCGACGGGAGCATCACGGAGCCTTACGCGCAGGCACCGTGCGCGCGGGCCCCACACAGGCACCGTGTGAGGGGGAGTCTCCCGCGCGAGACCGCCGGGCCCTCACAGCGGCACGATGTCCGGCGCCCCCAGCCGCGCCGCGTCCGCCGTCAGGTCGTCGGGCTGCCGTTGGGACTCCCGCTCGGCCTCCACCCGCTTCTCGTAGTGCTCGACCTCACGCTCGATCTGGCCCTTGTCCCAGCCGAGGACCCGCGCCATCAGTTCCGCCGCCTCCCGGGCGCTGCGGGTGCCCCGGTCGAAGGTCTCGATGGAGATGCGGGTGCGCCGGGTCAGCACGTCGTCCAGGTGCCGCGCCCCCTCGTGCGAGGCGGCGTAGACGATCTCGGCGCGCAGGTAGTCGTCGGCCGCGTGGAGCGGCTCACCGAGTGTCGGGTCCTCGGCGACGAGGTCGAGGAGTTCCTCGGTCATCGAGCCGTAGCGGTTCAGCAGGTGCTCGATGCGCACCACGTGCAGCCCGGTCCGGGCGGCGATGCGCGCCCGCGCGTTCCACAGCGCCCGGTAGCCGTCCGCGCCCAGCAGCGGCACCTCCTCCGTGACGCACTCGGCGACCCGCAGGTCGAGGCCGTGCACCGCCGCGTCGACGGCGTCCTTGGCCATCACCCGGTACGTCGTGTACTTGCCGCCCGCCACCACGACGAGCCCGGGTACGGGGTGGGCGACGGTGTGCTCGCGGGAGAGCTTGCTGGTGGCGTCCGACTCGCCGGCGAGCAGCGGGCGCAGTCCGGCGTAGACGCCCTCGACGTCGTCCCGGGTGAGCGGCACCGCCAGGACGGAGTTCACGTGCTCCAGCACGTAGTCGATGTCGGCGCTGGAGGCAGCCGGGTGGGCCTTGTCGAGGTCCCAGTCGGTGTCGGTGGTGCCGACGATCCAGTGCCGGCCCCAGGGGATGACGAAGAGCACGGACTTCTCGGTGCGGAGGATGAGGCCCGTGGAGGAGTGGATGCGGTCCTTGGGCACGACGAGGTGGACGCCCTTGGAGGCGCGGACGTGGAACTGTCCCCGCTCCCCCACCATCCCCTGCGTGTCGTCGGTCCACACGCCCGTGGCGTTGACCACCTGACGGGCGCGGATCTCGTACTCCCCGCCGCCCTCGGTGTCCTGGACACGCGCGCCCACGACCCGCTCGCCCTCACGCAGGAAGGCGGTCACGCGCGCGCGGTTGGCGGTCTTCGCGCCGTACGCCGCCGCCGTACGCACCAGGGTGGCGACATGGCGGGCGTCATCGATCTGGGCGTCGTAGTACTGGAGGGCTCCCACGAGCGCGTCCTTCTTCAGGGCGGGTGCGACGCGCAGGGCGTGACGACGGCTCAGGTGGCGGTGGGTCGGCAGGCCCCGGCCGTGGCCGCGAGCCATCGACATCGCGTCGTAGAGCGCGACACCCGAACCGGCGTACAGCCGCTCCCAGCCCTTGTGCTGGAGCGGGTAGAGGAACGGCACGGGCTTGACCAGGTGTGGAGCCAACCGCTCCAGCAGCAGTCCGCGTTCCTTCAGCGCCTCCCGGACGAGGGCGAAGTCGAGCATCTCCAGATAGCGCAGCCCGCCGTGGATCAGCTTGCTCGACCTGCTCGATGTGCCCGACGCCCAGTCCCGCGCCTCGACCAGTCCCGTGGACAGGCCACGGGTGACGGCGTCGAGGGCGGTGCCCGCGCCGACCACCCCGCCTCCCACGACCAGCACGTCCAGCTCGCGCTCGGCCATGGCCGCAAGTGACTCGGCTCGCTGCGCCGGCCCCAGTGTCGCTGTCCTCACCGCTGCCTCCCGCTGTCGGTCACGCCGGGCGCACCGCCTTCAGGGCGAGGCCCGGCCCGTATCCCCCATGCCCCAATGGTGACCGTGTTGCCCGACTTCAGCCACCACGCACCCGCAGCCTGTGGACAACCCCCGCGGAAGCGCCCCTGCCCGTGGTCGGCCTGCCGGAAAACACAGCCGATCAATCCCGCAAATCGGTCATATTTACTCCTAGTCTGACATTGCGCTCGCCCGTCCTGTCCACCGGGCTTGCGCACCTGTCCCGCTTCGGTTACTGGGAAGGACGGCCCACGCCATGCCCGCAGATCTCGCCGTCATCGGACTCGGCCCGCTCGGCCTGCCCCTGGCCCAGGCCGCCGTGGCCGCCGGCATCCCCACGCTCGGCTACCGCACCGGGCCCGAGCCCGGCTCCCTGAGCCCCGCCGAGCTGCGCCGGATGCTCTCGGGAGGTTTCCGGCCCGCCACCGACCCGGCCGAACTGGGCCGGGTACGCACCGCCGTCATCTGCGCCCCCGCGCCGCGCGACGCCGACGGCGGGCTCGACCTGAGCCAGGTGGAGGCGGCCGCCCGCACCCTGGCCGGACACCTGCGCCCGCACACCACCGTGATCCTGGAGTCGCCCGTGCCTCCAGGGACGACCGAGGAGTTCCTGCGGCCGCTCCTGGAGGAGACGTCCGGCCTGCGCGCGGGCCGCGACTTCCACCTCGCGTACTCCCCCAGCCGGGTCGACCCCGGCCGCCGCGACTTCACGCCCGCCAACACACCGCAGGTCATCGGCGGCCTCACCCCCGCCTGCACCGAGTCCGCCGCCGCCTTCTACGGCCGTCTCACCGACAAGGTGGTACGCGCGCGTGGCCTCAGGGAGGCCGAGACGGTGACCCTCCTGGAGACCAACTTCCGGCACGTCAACATGGCCCTCGTCAACGAGATGGCCGTCCTCTGCAACGACCTGGGCGTGGACCTCTGGGACGTCATCCGGTGCGCCGAGACCAAGCCGTTCGGCTTCCAGGCCTTCCGCCCCGGCCCCGGCGTCGGCGGCCACTCCGTGCCCATGGACCGCACCGGCCAGCACGGCAGTCCCCTGCGCATGGTGGAACTCGCCCAGCAGGTCAACAGCCGCATGCCCCGCTACGTCGTGCAGCGCGCCGCCACCCTCCTCAACGAGCACGGCAAGTCGGCGCGGGGCGCGCGCGTGCTGCTGCTCGGCGTCACCTACAAGGCCGACCTCGCCGACCAGCAGGGCACCCCCGCCCGGGAGATCGCGACCCGCCTGATGGAGCTCGGCGCCGCCGTCAGCTACCACGACCCGCACGTCCCGTCCTGGAGCGTCCTGGGCCGGCCGGTCCCCCGCGCCGACTCGCTGTACGAGGCCGCCGCCGACGCCGACCTGACGATCCTCCTCCAGCAGCACCGGACGTACGACCTCCAGGGCCTCTCGGTGAAGGCACAGCTGCTGCTCGACACGCGGGGGGCCACGCCGACGGGGGCGGCGCACCGGTTGTGAGCCAGGGCGCACGGGGCGGCCCCGGGCTCCGGAGACTGGTGGCGTACGGCACGGCACGGCGCGGCACGCCGGTACCGTACGAACAGGTGGAGCCCACCGCAGTGGCCACTGCGGCAGGCTCCTGATGGTTCACGGAGTGTCGGCCCCTAGTGTGTGGGGGCGGCAGCTCACCATCCGAAAAGCCGCGAGATCCACCTCCTCCGGCACGGCACCGTCCGGAGACGGAGTCGGTCCCAGCGAGTGGGCCTGCGGTGGCGTCCCATGGGCGCCCCCGCACCGCACATCCCCGCGCCCGTCCGGGCATGCGAAAGGGGCCGGTCACCTCACCCGAGTGAGCTGACCGGCCCCTGCCGGCATCGCGCGGTCTACCGCCGGTGCACCGAGTCCGCCACCGTCACCTCGACGCGCTGGAACTCCTTCAGCTCGCTGTAACCGGTGGTGGACATGGCGCGGCGCAGGGCGCCGAAGAAGTTCATCGAGCCGTCCGGCGTGTGGGACGGGCCGGTGAGGACCTCCTCGATGGTGCCGACCGTGCCGAGGTCGACCTTCTGGCCGCGCGGCAGTTCCTCGTTGACGGCCTCCATGCCCCAGTGGTGGCCGCGGCCGGGCGCGTCGGTGGCGCGCGCGAGGGGGGAGCCCATCATCACCGCGTCGGCGCCGCAGGCGACGGCCTTGGGCAGGTCGCCGGACCAGCCGACGCCGCCGTCCGCGATCACGTGCACGTACCGGCCGCCGGACTCGTCCATGTAGTCGCGGCGGGCGGCGGCGACGTCGGCCACCGCCGTCGCCATCGGGACCTGGATGCCGAGCACGTTGCGCGTGGTGTGCGCCGCGCCGCCGCCGAAGCCGACGAGGACGCCCGCCGCGCCCGTGCGCATCAGGTGCAGGGCCGCCGTGTAGGTGGCGCAGCCGCCGACGATGACCGGGACGTCGAGTTCGTAGATGAACTGCTTCAGGTTCAGCGGCTCGTGCGAGCCGGAGACGTGCTCCGCGGAGACCGTGGTGCCGCGGATGACGAAGATGTCCACGCCGGCGTCGACGACGGCCTTGGAGAACTGGGCCGTGCGCTGCGGGGAGAGCGCGGCGGCGGTGACCACGCCCGAGTCGCGCACCTCCTTGATGCGCTGCCCGATCAGCTCCTCCTTGATCGGCGCGGAGTAGATCTCCTGGAGCCGGCGGGTCGCCTTGTCGACGGGCAGCTTGGCGATCTCGTCCAGCAGCGACTGCGGGTCCTCGTACCGCGTCCACAGGCCCTCGAGGTTGAGCACGCCCAGGCCGCCCAGCTCGCCGATGCGGATCGCGGTGGCCGGGGAGACGATGGAGTCCATGGGGGCGGCCAGGAACGGCAGCTCGAAACGGTAGGCGTCGATCTGCCAGGCGATCGAGACCTCCTTCGGGTCCCGCGTACGGCGGCTGGGGACGACGGCGATGTCGTCGAATGCGTACGCCCGGCGGCCGCGCTTGCCGCGCCCGATCTCGATCTCAGTCACGTGTGTGGCCTTTCCCTGATGCGTTGCAGCGTCTTCCAGTATCGCCGACGGGCACGGCGAAGGCGGCCCCGGAGGTTCCGGGGCCGCCCTGGGAAGCCCGTGCGACTACTTGCTGCTGTAGTTGGGTGCCTCGACCGTCATCTGGATGTCGTGCGGGTGGCTCTCCTTGAGGCCCGCGGAGGTGATCCGGACGAAGCGGCCCTTGGACTCCATCTCCTCGATGGTGGCGGCGCCCACGTAGCCCATGGTCTGGCGCAGGCCGCCGACGAGCTGGTGCAGCACGTTGCCGAGCGGGCCGCGGTAGGGCACCTGGCCCTCGATGCCCTCGGGCACGAGCTTGTCGTCGGCCGCGACCTCCGCCTGGAAGTAGCGGTCCTTGGAGTACGACTTGCCCTGGCCGCGGGACTGCATGGCGCCCAGCGAGCCCATGCCGCGGTACGACTTGAACTGCTTGCCGTTGATGAACTGCAGCTCGCCCGGGGACTCCTCGCAGCCCGCGAGGAGGCTGCCCAGCATCACCGTGTCGGCGCCGGCGGCCAGCGCCTTGCCGATGTCGCCGGAGTACTGCAGACCACCGTCGCCGATCAGCGGGATGCCCGCCGGACGTGCGGCGAGGGACGCCTCGTAGATGGCGGTGACCTGCGGGACGCCGATGCCGGCGACCACGCGGGTGGTGCAGATCGAGCCGGGCCCGACGCCGACCTTGATGCCGTCGACGCCGGCGTCGATCAGGGCCTGGGCGCCGTCACGCGTGGCGACGTTGCCGCCGATCACGTCGACGCGCACGCTCGACTTGATCTTCGACATCCAGGTGAGGGCGTTGCTGTTGTGACCGTGGGAGGTGTCGACGACCAGGAAGTCCACGCCGGCCTCGGCGAGGGCCTGGGCGCGCTCCAGCGCCTCGGGGCTGGCGCCGACGGCGGCGCCGACGAGCAGCCGGCCCTCGGCGTCCTTGGCGGCCCGGGGGTACTGCTCGGCCTTGACGAAGTCCTTGACCGTGATGAGGCCCTTGAGGACGCCCGCCTCGTCGACCAGCGGGAGCTTCTCGATCTTGTGGCGGCGCAGCAGCTCCATGGCGTCCGTGCCGGAGATGCCGACGTGACCGGTGACGAGCGGCATCGGGGTCATGACCTCGCGCACCTGACGGGTGCGGTCCGACTCGAAGGCCATGTCGCGGTTGGTGACGATGCCGAGGAGCTTGCCGCTGCCGTCGGTCACCGGGACGCCGCTGATGCGGAACTTGGCGCACAGCGCGTCGGCCTCGGCCAGCGTGGCGTCCGGGTGCACCGTGATGGGGTCGGTGACCATGCCCGACTCCGAGCGCTTCACCAGGTCGACCTGGTTGACCTGGTCCTCGATGGAGAGGTTGCGGTGCAGCACGCCGACGCCGCCCTGGCGGGCCATCGCGATGGCCATGCGGGACTCGGTCACCTTGTCCATCGCCGCCGAGAGCAGCGGGATGTTGACACGAACATTGCGGGAGATGCGGGACGAGGTGTCGACCGCGTTGGGGAGCACCTCGGATGCGCCCGGCAGCAGCAGCACGTCGTCGTAGGTGAGCCCGAGGGTCGCGAATTTGGCGGGCACTCCGTCGACGTTGGCAGTCATGACACCTTCCCCAAATGGCCTTGATCGGTGCGGATGTCCATGCTAACGGGAAGCGCACCCCCGGAATTCCACGCTCCGGCGTGGCTCCGGGCTTCGTATGTTCGTACGGCGGCGGCGCTCGGCCCGTTCAGTGGGCGGGCCGTCGGCACCTGTTCGGCGAACGGGCCGTCGGCCCTGTCCAGCCTAGGCGCCTCGGCCGGTTCGGCGTCGGGCCCGCTGTCCGGTTCGCCCGAGGAACGGCGGCGGAAGCAGGGCGCGGCCGCGGCGGTGCTACTGCTCGGCGAGGGCCCGCAGCCTGCTCAGCGCGCGGTGCTGGGCCACGCGCACGGCCCCGGGTGACATTCCCAACATCTGGCCGGTCTCCTCCGCGGTGAGGCCCACCGCGATGCGCAGCAGGAGCAGTTCCCGCTGGTTCTCGGGCAGGTTGGCCAGCAGTTTCTTCGCCCATTCGGCGTCGCTGCTCAGCAGGGCCCGCTCCTCCGGCCCGAGGGAGTCGTCGGGCCGTTCCGGCATCTCGTCGGAGGGGACGGCCGTGGAGCCGGGGTGGCGCATCGCCGCGCGCTGGAGGTCGGCGACCTTGTGGGCGGCGATGGCGAAGACGAAGGCCTCGAAGGGACGGCCCGTGTCCTTGTAGCGCGGAAGGGCGAGGAGAACGGCCACGCAGACCTCCTGCGCGAGGTCCTCCACGAAGTGGCGCGCGTCACCGGGGAGCCGGGACAGGCGGGTGCGGCAGTAGCGCAGGGCGAGGGGGTGGACATGGGCGAGCAGGTCGTGTGTGGCCTGCTCGTCGCCGTCCACCGCGCGATGCACCAGTCCGCCGATCGCCCCGGGGGCACGGACCGCATCGTCTTCGCGCATCGGTCCATGGTGCACTGCGGCCGGATCGGCCGCGGCACCGTGCCTCGCGTTGTGCACCGAAGCGTTATGAGCAGGTGCGCCGGAACTCATCCCCTGCGCCCTCCCGTCCCGCTCGACCGACTCGTCCCCGAGGAACTCCACACCTCAAGGATGCGGCATCCGCGGCGAAACGAGCAGCGGGCGTCCGGCGGGGTACGGCGCCGCCGCCGGACACCGACCGGCCGGCAGGGGGTTCCCGCACGTCCTGCACCCCGCGCGAGCAGGGAGGTTCGTCCATTCCCCCGCTCCTGTCCCTGGGATCGGTCTGCTCGAAAAGTCCGCCTCACGGCCCGGCAGGGCCGCGACTCCGAAGATGCGGCCCCGGCACCGGCACCGCAGGCACTCCGCCGCCGTCGGCACCCGCGAGCGCCGACGGCCACGACGACCGCCTGGACGACCTCACGCGCCGGACCCCGCTCACCGGCGGTCCAGCACGTGCCGCCGCTCACCGGAAGAGGTCCGGCGGGCGGGCGGGTCGGGATCGGGCCGGGACACCCAGGTCCCGTCCGGCGGATCATGCCGGAAACGCGGGGTCCGGCACGCCCGTACGGGCGGCGGGGCGCCGCCGGTTCCCTCCGGCTCGATCCGCCGGACAGGATCTAGCGGACCAGGCCCCACCGGAAGCCGAGCGCCACGGCGTGGGCACGGTCCGAGGCGCCGAGTTTCTTGAACAGACGGCGGGCGTGGGTCTTGACCGTGTCCTCGGAGAGGAACAGCTCGCGGCCGATCTCGGCGTTGGAGCGGCCGTGGCTCATGCCTTCCAGGACCTGGATCTCACGCGCGGTGAGCGTGGGCGCGGCGCCCATCTCGGCCGAGCGCAGCCGCCGCGGGGCGAGCCGCCACGTGGGGTCGGCCAGGGCCTGGGTGACCGTCGCGCGCAGTTCGGCGCGCGAGGCGTCCTTGTGCAGGTAGCCGCGGGCGCCGGCGGCGACCGCGAGCGCGACGCCGTCGAGGTCCTCGGCGACAGTGAGCATGATGATGCGTGCGCCCGGGTCGGCGGACAGCAACCGACGGACGGTTTCCACACCGCCCAGTCCCGGCATGCGCACGTCCATCAGAATGAGGTCCGAGCGGTCGGCACCCCAGCGGCGGAGGACTTCCTCGCCGTTGGCCGCCGTCGTCACGCGCTCGACGCCGGGCACGGTCGCGACCGCGCGGCGGAGCGCCTCTCGGGCAAGCGGGGAGTCGTCGCAGACGAGGACGGAAGTCATGGCCGTCCTCCGCAGCTGATGCGCGTCACCTTGTGCCTCCAGGCTGGTACGTATCGTCACCTGTGCGGTCGACCGTCTCGGACGCTTGCCCGAGCGTTTGTGTTTTCAACCGCCACCGCACACTCAACGATGGTCACTCGAAAGAGTTACGGGGCCGCGTGCATTCTTCGGCACTCTACGTGAGGAGCCGGACACGGCCGAGAGAGCCGCGCGGACCCGCGAGCTTTCCTCACAACCCGTGCCCCGTTTAGCCCTATTTCTTCCCATTTACTGGTGTCTGAGGCTAGATTCGCAATGGGTCATATTTTCATCTCCTTAGATCGTAGTTGTACGGTCGTGGGCACCGTATCCGCTCAGCACGGCTACAAGGGGTCACGCAATGGCAGATTTCTCCCGCCTTCCCGGACCGAACGCGGACCTGTGGGACTGGCAGCTCCTGGCTGCCTGCCGCGGAGTGGACAGTTCGCTCTTCTTCCATCCCGAGGGCGAACGCGGGGCGGCGCGGAGCGCTCGCGAGAACTCGGCCAAGGAGGTCTGCATGAGGTGCCCGGTGCGCGCGCAGTGCGCGGCGCACGCGCTGGCGGTGAGGGAGCCGTACGGCGTGTGGGGCGGGCTGACCGAGGACGAGCGCGAGGAGCTCATGGGGCGGGCGCGCAACCGCCTGGTGCCGGCATCGGCCGGTTCGGGCGGCGCGGGCGGAGTTTCGAACAACTGAAGGAACGTTTCTCCACACACCGGAGGGCACGCACACGCGCGTGCCCTCATCTCTTCGACGTCCCCCGCCCCTTGGACGCCCCCGCCCGTACGACCCCGCGGCCCCGTACGACCCCACTGCCGCGTACGCCCCCACCGCCGTACGGCTACCGTGTCGCCGCCCGCGCGAGCTGCTCCAGCGTCGCCGCCACCGCCGGCACCTGGGCCAGGTCGGGCAGGGTGAGCGCGACGACCTCGCGCCGTACCGCCGGCTCCAGGGTCACCGCACGCGCGCCCCGCGGCCGTACGGACTCGATCGCGAGCCCGGGGAGGACGGCGACGCCGAGGCCCGCGCCCACCAGGCCGGCCACCGCCGGGTAGTCGTCGGTCGCGAAGTCGATGCGGGGGGTGAAGCCCGCGGCCTCGCACACCTCCACCAGCCGGCCCCGGCAGCGCGGGCAGCCGGCGATCCACGGCTCGCGAGCGAGTTCGCCGATGGCGAGGGAGTCCGCGCGCGCGAGCCGGTGGCGTTCGGGCACGAGGGCGACGAGCCGGTCCGCCAGCAGGGGGCGGACGACCAGGTCGGACCACTCCTCGGCGCCCGGCGCGTCCTCGTAGCGGAAGGCGAGGGCGATGTCGCAGTCGCCGGCGCGCAGCTTCTCGACGGACTCGGGCGGCTCGGCCTCCTCCAGCGAGACCCGGGTCCCGGGGTGCGCGGCGCGCAGGGCGGCCAGCGCGGTCGGGACGAGCGCGGAGCTGCCGCTGGGGAAGGAGACGAGGCGGACCCGGCCGGCGCGCAGACCGGCGATCGCGGCGACCTCCTCCTCGGCGGCGGTGAGTCCGGCGAGGATCCCGGCGGCATGCCGTACGAGGGCCTCGCCGGCCTGGGTCAGCCGCATCTCGCGGCCGCTGCGCACCAGCAGCGGTGTGCCGACGGACGTCTCCAGCGCCTTCATCTGCTGGCTGACCGCGGGCTGGGTGCAGCCCAGCTCGCGGCCCGCCGCCGAGAAGGACCCGGTGGCGGCGACGGCGCGCAGCACGCGGAGATGACGGGCCTCGATCATCCTTCGAGGATAGGCGAGTCGCATAAGGGAGCCTTGGGAGAGGGGGCGGATAATGCGTCGACACTTTGACCGCCGGTCGCTTAGCGTGCCGCCATGAGGCTTCTGTCCGTCAACGTCGGCCGTCCCAAGACCGTGCCGTACACCGACCAGCCCGACGGGCTGACCGGCATCGACAAGCGGCCCGTCGAGGGTCCGGTGCGGGTGGCCGCGCCCGGTCCGAAGGGGGTCGGCGGAAGCGGGCTCGCCGGGGACGCGGTGTGCCACCTGCGCCATCACGGCGGGGACGACCAGGCGGTGTACGCCGTCGCGCGCGAGGACCTGGACGACTGGGAGCGCGAGCTGGGGCGCGCCTTCTCCAACGGCGCGTTCGGCGAGAACCTCACCACCACCGGGCTGGACGTGTCCGGGGCGCGGATCGGCGAGCGCTGGCGGATCGGCCCGCAGGTGGTGCTGGAGGTGACGGCGGGGCGGATCCCCTGCCGCACCTTCCAGGGCCACGTGGGCGAGAGGGGCTGGGTCAGGCGGTTCACGCGGAAGGCCGCGACGGGCGCCTACCTGCGGGTGATCACGCCGGGTGAGATACGCGCGGGGGATGCCGTGGAGATCGTCCACCTGCCGGAGCACGAGGTGACGGCCCGGATGGAGTTCCAGGCGACCACCACCCACCGGGAGCTGCTGCCCCGGCTGCTGGCCGCCGGCGAGGCACTGCACCCGGAGACGCTGGCGGCGGCCCGCGCGTACGTCGAGAAGCACAGCGGCTGAGTCGCCGTCGCCGGGGACGGCGCGCACGGTTCCGTCACTTTCCGCAGGCCTCGTGCGCAGAGCGGACGCCCGGACTCCGGGTCACTAACCTTCTGCCATGACAACGGCTCTGATCACAGGTTCGACCGCGGGTATCGGTGCCGCGTTCGCGCGGCGGCTCGCGGCGGACGGGCACGACCTCGTCCTCGTCGCCCGGGACACCCAGCGACTGCGCGAGCAGGCGACCGAGTTGCACGACCGGCACGGCATCGAGGCGGAGGTGCTGACGGCCGACCTGGCCACGGACGGGGGCATCGAGACGGTGGCCGCCCGGCTCGGTGACCGCAGGAACCCCGTCGACCTGCTGGTCAACAACGCCGGCTTCGGCAACAAGGGCCGCTACCTCGACGTGTCGATGGCCGACGAGCTGAGGATGCTCAAGGTGCACTGCGAGGCGATGCTGCGCCTGACGTCGGCGGCGGCCGGGGCGATGCGGGAGCGGGGGCGCGGGGGCGTCGTCAACGTGGCCTCGGTGGCGGCCTTCGTACCGCGCGGGACGTACGGCGCCTCCAAGGCGTGGGTCGTGCAGTTCACCCAGGGTGCGGCGAAGGACCTGGCGGGCAGCGGGGTGCGGCTGATGGCGCTCTGCCCGGGGTTCGTGCGCACCGAGTTCCACGAGCGGGCCGGGATGGGCACGGACAACATCCCCGGCTGGATGTGGCTCGACGCGGACAAGCTGGTCGCGGCGGCGCTGGCGGACCTGGCGCGCGGGAAGTCGGTGTCGATTCCCGACGCGCGCTACAAGGCGCTGATGGGCCTGGTGAAGGTGACGCCCCGGTCCCTGCTGGGCGGCATCAGCTCGCGGACGGGGCGGAAGTACGGGCCGCAGTAGCGGGCGGTCGTGCCAGGGCCCCGATGGACGAACAACGGGCGGCGGGCGGCGGCCCTGGTGCTCCGGTGGGAAAATGGGGCGTGACAGGGCCGGACCCAGGGGGGCCGGAGGCGGCGCGATGACCTTCGTACAGCTCATCGATTGCAGGACGAGCCGGTTCGACGAGATGAACCGGCTGATGGACACCTGGGTCGAGAAGACCAGGGGAAAGCGGACGGCGACGCACGCGGTGGTCGGCAAGGACCGGTCGGACGCGTCGCACGTCGTCGAGATCGTGGAGTTCCCGTCGTACGAGGAGGCGATGCGGAACTCGGGCCTGCCGGAGACCGAGAAGATCTTCGACGACATGGTCGCGCTCTGTGACGAGATGCCGACCTTCACCGACCTGGAAGTGGTGCGGGACGAGCAGCTGAACTGCGCGACGGCGCGGGAGTGGTTCGAGCGGGCCGGGACGATCGACATCGGCGCGATGTTCGAACGGGTGACCGAGGACTATGTGGACCACGATCCCGCCAGTGCGCAGGACAACGGGCCGGCGGCGGCGCGCGAGGAGTTCGCGGGCTGGCGGCGGGCCTTCGACTTCTCCTTCCGGGTCGACGACCAGATCGCCGAGGGCGACCGGGTGTGCACCCGCTGGACCTGGACCGCCCGGCACGAGGGCGCCTTCCTCGGCCTCCCCGCCACCGGGCAGGACGTCGTCATGACCGGCATGACCTGGCAGCGGTTCCGGGACGGCATGATCTGCGAGAGCTGGTGGCAGTACGACCGCGTGGGTCTGATGCGGCAGCTGGGGGTACTCGGGGAGTAGCCCGCGAGGAGCCGTCGAGGGTTCCGTGCCCCGCCCGGCGGGGGACGGAACCCTCCGTCGTCCCGTCGGCTTCCTTCACCCGGGTCTCCCCCGGGCTCGTCGGACGTCGCCGGCTTCCGCCACGGCAGTTCGGCCTCTGGTCACGCCGCCCGGGCTGTCCCCGGCCTCACCCCGGTTGGGGCGTGCGAGGTCCGCCGACCGGGGCGCGGCCACAGCGCGGACCGACCGGCCGCGGGACACGCGGCCGGGTGCCGGAACGTGCCGAGGCCCGGCACCCCTCGCGGGGGGGGCCGGGCCTCGGTGGCTGACGTGCGTCAGTGGGAGTGGGAGTGGCCGTGGCCGTGGCCGGCGGCGGGCTCCTCTTCTTCCTTCTTCTCGACGACCAGGGTCTCGGTCGTCAGGAGGAGGGAGGCGATGGAGGCGGCGTTCTCCAGGGCGGAGCGGGTGACCTTGACCGGGTCGATGACGCCGGCCTTGACCAGGTCGCCGTACTCGCCGGTCGCGGCGTTGAAGCCCTGGCCCTTGTCCAGCTCGGCGACCTTGGAGGTGATGACGTAACCCTCCAGGCCGGCGTTCTCGGCGATCCAGCGCAGCGGCTCGACGGCGGCGCGGCGGACGACGGCGACACCGGTGGCCTCGTCGCCGGTCTTGCCGAGGTTGCCCTCGAGGACCTTCACGGCGTGGACGAGCGCGGAGCCACCACCGGAGACGATGCCCTCCTCGACCGCGGCGCGGGTCGCGGAGATGGCGTCCTCCAGGCGGTGCTTCTTCTCCTTCAGCTCCACCTCGGTGGCGGCGCCGACCTTGATCACGCACACGCCGCCGGCCAGCTTCGCGAGACGCTCCTGGAGCTTCTCGCGGTCCCAGTCGGAGTCCGTGTTCGCGATCTCGGCCTTGATCTGGGCGACGCGGCCGTGGACGTCCTCGGTGTTGCCGGCACCGTCGACGACCGTGGTGTCGTCCTTGGTGACGGTGACGCGGCGGGCGGAACCGAGCACGTCGACGCCGACCTGGTCGAGCTTGAGGCCGACCTCCTCGGAGATGACCGTGGCGCCGGTGAGGACGGCCAGGTCCTGGAGCATCGCCTTGCGGCGGTCACCGAAGCCGGGGGCCTTCACCGCGACGGCGTTGAAGGTGCCGCGGATCTTGTTCACGACCAGGGTGGAGAGCGCCTCGCCCTCCAGGTCCTCGGCGATGATCAGCAGCGGGCGGGAGGAGTTGGTCTGGATGACCTTCTCCAGCAGCGGCAGCAGATCGGCGATGGAGGAGATCTTGCCCTGGTTGATGAGGATGTACGGGTCCTCGAGGACGGCCTCCATGCGCTCCTGGTCCGTCACGAAGTACGGCGACAGGTAGCCCTTGTCGAAGGCCATGCCCTCGGTGAAGTCCAGCTCCAGACCGAAGGTGTTGGACTCCTCGACGGTGATGACACCGTCCTTGCCGACCTTGTCCATGGCCTCGGCGATCAGCTCGCCGACCTGCTGGTCCTGGGCGGACAGCGCGGCCACGGCGGCGATGTCGGACTTCTCGTCGATCGGGCGGGCCGTGGCGAGCAGCTCGTCGGAGACGGCCTTGACCGCGGCGTCGATGCCCTTCTTGAGGAGGGCGGGCGACGCGCCGGCGGCGACGTTCTTCAGGCCCTCGCGGACCAGCGCCTGGGCGAGCACGGTGGCGGTGGTGGTGCCGTCACCCGCGATGTCGTTGGTCTTGGTCGCCACCTCCTTCACCAGCTGCGCGCCGAGGTTCTCGTACGGGTCGTCGAGCTCGACCTCGCGGGCGATCGTGACACCGTCGTTGGTGATGGTGGGGGCGCCGAACTTCTTGTCGATGACGACGTTGCGGCCCTTGGGGCCGATCGTCACCTTGACCGTGTCGGCAAGCTTGTTGACGCCGCGCTCGAGGGCGCGACGGGCGTCCTCGTCGAACTTCAGGATCTTCGCCATGGGAGCGGTTCAGCCCTCTCGGAAAACGTGGGAGAAACGAACCGCGCCCCCAGCGCCCGGCTTCACAAAGACGCGGGGGCCAGGGGCGCAGTTCACTGCAGAACTGGGTGAATTACTTCTCGATGATCGCGAGCACGTCGCGAGCCGAGAGGACGAGGTACTCCTCGCCGTTGTACTTCACCTCGGTGCCGCCGTACTTGCTGTACAGGACGACGTCGCCGACCTTGACGTCGAGCGGCAGGCGCTCGCCGTTCTCGAAACGGCCCGGGCCCACGGCGAGGACGGCGCCCTCCTGGGGCTTCTCCTTCGCAGTGTCCGGGATGACCAGGCCAGAGGCCGTGGTCTGCTCGGCGTCGAGCGGCTGGACCACGATGCGGTCCTCGAGCGGCTTGATGGCAACCTTGGAGCTGGTGGTCGTCACGATCCGACCTCCCCCTTCGGAGATCTCACGGGGTTAACTGTCTGAGGTGGCGACCAGGTGGATCCGTCGTCGCGGGTGCCGGACCTGCCCGTCGCTATTGGCACTCTCCAGTGGGGAGTGCCAGAGCTGAGACTATGACCGCGATTAGCACTCGGTCAAGCGGAGTGCCAGCGCCGTGCGTCGCCCGTGCCGGAATCCGGGTCGGACGGAGGGCCGGTGACCGGTGTCCGGCGGCTGTCCGGCGGGGGGGGGAAGCCTTCAGAGGTAGTCCTCCAGACGGCCCACCGTCAGTCCCTGTTCCTGGATCCGCCGCAGCAGCCTCGTCGTGCGTTCCCGCAGGCTCGGGCCCCTGGTCTCGTCGGGGTCGACGGCGACGACGTCCCCGGGGCGCAGGCGGTGGGAGCCGTGGGTGTAGGCGAGGTCGGTGGGCCCCATGGAGGCCCGCCACAGGACGACGGCCGTGATCCCGCAGTCGGCGGCCGCGCGCAGGGTCACCGTGTCGTACGTGCCGTAGGGCGGGCGGAACAGGCGGGGGCGCAGGCCGAAGCGGGCTCGGAGCTTGTCCTGCTGGCCGCAGATCTCGGCGCGCTGGCCCGCGTAGGGCAGGCCGCGCAGGGCGGCGTGGTCGAGGGTGTGGTTCTGGAGGCCGGCGCCGACCGACCGCAGCCGGGCGAAGTGCGCGTAGCCCGGGCCCACCACGCTGTCGGTGAGGAACATGCTGACCGGGAGGCGCAGCTCGCGGACCATGGTGACGAAGCGGGGGTCGCGTTCGGCGCCGTCGTCGTAGGTGAGGAAGACGACCTTGTCGCGGGTCGGGATCCGGTCGACGACCGGCGGGAGGGCGGGGCGGGCCGGGCCGCCCGCGAGGGGGCCGGCCGCCGGTGTGCGGGCGGGGGTGGGGGCGGGGGCGAGCGGGGCGGCCAGACCCCAGCGGCGGTACGCCTGCTCCGCGGCCGGCGCGTGCGGACGTGCGGTCCGCTCGGCCGCCGGGGCTTTTGGCCGCACGCCCTGTCCGGCCCCCGGCCCCGCGGACCGCACCCGCTCCGTCGCCGTGCGGCCCGGGTGTTCGACCGGGTCGGCCGACCGGGCGCAGCCGGTCAGCGTCACCGTGAGGGCCGCGGCGGACGCGAGCAGCGCGGTCCGCCTTCTCACAGGTAGTCCTCCAGTCGGGCCACCGCGTAGCCCTTCTCGGTGACCAGGTCCAGGAAGCGGCGGATCATGTCGGGCATGGTGCCCTTCCAGTCGGCGCGGCCGCGGAAGTGGGTGAGGACGATGTCACCGGGGTGGAGGTCGCGGTCCCACTCGCGGTAGTCCCAGTGGTCGGCGAAGACCTCCTCGCTCCACAGCGGCGCGTACTTCACGCCGCACGCCTTCGCGGCGCGCAGGGTGTCGCGGTTGTAGTTGCCGAAGGGCGGGCGGAAGAGCGCGGGGCGTTTGCCGTAGTGCTTCTCGATGACGTCCTGCATGCCGCAGATCTCGCGTTTCTGGCGGCTGTAGGAGAGGGCGGGCAGGTAGGGGTGGTGGAGGGTGTGGTTGTTCAGGGTCACCCCCGCGTCCTGCATCTTCTTGAAGTAGCCGTAGTCCTCCTTGACGAGGTAGTCGCTGAGGAAGGCCGTGTAGGGGATCTTCAGGTCGCTCATCATGCGCAGGAAGGCCGGATCCTTCTCGGCGCCGTCGTCGATGGTGAGGAAGACGACCTTGTCCTTGGTGGGGACGGTGGTGAAGACCGGCGGGAGGCCGAGTTCCTCGTGGTCGTCGACCTCGAAGCCCTGGCGGGTGGTGATCACCGGTTTCGTCGCGGGCGGGACGGGGGGCGTCAGCGGGACCTTCCCGAGTCGCCAGCGGGCGGCGGCCGCGGTCCGGGCGGCGTACTCGGTGCGCAGCTTGGCGGCGTAGGCGTACAGGGCGCGGGCGGGCTGCCCCTGGAGGGGCTGCCGGCCGGGGGCGGGACGGCCCTCGGCGCTGCCGGTGCCCGTGCCGCCGGTGCCCGTGCCGCCGGGGGCGCAGCCGGAGGCGAGGGTGGCCATGGCGAGGACCGTGATGCCGGTCCCGACCCCCACCCGCCACACCCCCTTTTTGTCATTTTGTACGACTGATCCTGATCCCATGGCGCCGGATCCTCGCAGTCACGTCCACGCGATCCCGCCCGACACCGCCGCCGGAGGCGCACCATCCACCGACTGGCCCACAATGACCCGGTGAACGACCTCGCCCCGCTCCTCACCCCCGAGGGCCGCGCCCTCCTCGACGCCGTGCGCGGCACCGCCCCGGCCGACGAACTGGCCGTCGCCACCAGGCTGCGCCGCGAACACCCCGCCGAGCTGGTCTCGGCGGCGCTCGGACAGGCCCGGCTGCGGCAGCGGGCGGCGGCGAAGTTCGGTGCCGAGGACGCTGAGCGGATGTTCTTCACGCCGAACGGGGTCGAGCAGTCGACGCGCGCGCGTGTCGCCGCCCACCGCGCCGAGCGGATGAAGGCGCTCGGCGTGGCCTCGGTCGCCGACCTGTGCTGCGGGATCGGCGGCGACGCGGTCGCGCTCGCCCGCGCGGGGATCAGGGTGCTCGCCGTGGACCGCGACCCGCTGACGGCGGCGGTGGCCCGGGCCAACGCCGAGGCGCTCGGGCTCGCCGGTCTGATCGAGGTGCGCGAGGCGGACGTCACGGAGGTCGACACGGACGGGTACGACGCCGTGTTCGTCGACCCGGCGCGGCGGGGTGGCCGGGGACGGATCTTCGACCCGGAGGCCTACTCGCCGCCGCTGTCATGGGCGGTCGGGGCGGCCCTGAAGGCTCCGCACGGCGCGCTGAAGGTCGCCCCCGGCATCCCGCACGAGGTCGTGCCCGCCGCGGCCGAGGCCGAGTGGATCTCCGACGGCGGGGACGTGAAGGAGGCCGTGCTGTGGTTCGGGACCGGGCCGGGCGCGGTGCGCGCCACCCTCCTCCCCGGCCCGCGCACCCTGCTCGGCACCGGTCTGCCCGACCCGGAGGTGCGGCCGGTGGGGCGCTACCTGTACGAGCCGGACGGCGCCGTCATCCGGGCCCATCTGGTGGCCGAGGTCGCCCGGGACCTGGACGGCGGCCTGGTCGACGAGACCATCGCCTACGTCACCGCGGACACGCTCCGGCCGACGCCGTACGCCACCGCCTACGAGATCACCGACCGGCTGCCCTTCAACGTCAAGAAGCTGAAGGCGCTGCTGCGGGAGCGCGGGGTGGGGATCCTCACCGTGAAGAAGCGCGGCTCGGCGGTGGAGCCGGAGGAGCTGCGCAGGAAGGTCAAGCCGCAGGGGCCGAACTCGGCGACCGTGTTCCTGACCCGGGTCGCGGGGGCGCCGACGATGCTCGTCGGTCACCCTGCCTGAGCGGCCCGGCGCAGCAGCAGCTCCCGTTCCCGTTCGTTGCCGGTCAGCCGCGCGGCCCGCTCGAACTCCGCGCTCGCCTCCGCCGTACGGCCCAGGCGGCGGAGCAGGTCGCCGCGGACGCTGGGGAGCAGGTGGTAGTCGCGCAGGGCCGGTTCGGCGGCGAGGGCGTCGACGATCCGCAGGCCCGGTTCCGGGCCCTCGGCCATCGACACGGCGACCGCGCGGTTGAGTTCGACCACGGGGGACGGGGCGCGGGCCGCGAGGAGGCCGTAGAGGGCGGCGATGGCACGCCAGTCGGTCTCTTCGTAGGAGTACGCGTGCGCGTGGCAGGCGGCGATCGCGGCCTGGAGGACGTACGGGCCGGGCGTGCCGCCGGCCGTGGCCTCGGCGCGGCCCAGGGCGGCGATGCCGCGGGCGACGAGCATGCGGTTCCAGCGGCGGCGGTTCTGGTCCGCCAGCAGCACCGGTGTGCCGTCGGGGGCGGTGCGGGCGGCCGTGCGCGAGGACTGGAACTCCAGCAGCGCGGCCAGGCCGTGCACCTCGGGCTCCTTGGGCATCAGGGCGGCCAGCAGGCGGGCCAGCCGCAGGGCGTCCTCGCACAGGCCCGGACGCAGCCAGTCGTCGCCCGCGGTGGCCGCGTACCCCTCGTTGAAGATCAGGTAGATGACGTCGAGGACGGAGCCGAGCCGGGCCTCGCGGTCGGGCCCGTACGGCACCTCGAAGGCGATGTTCTTCCGGGCCAGGGTGCGCTTGGCGCGGACGATCCGCTGGGCGACCGTCGGCTCGGGCGCGAGGAAGGCGCGCGCGATCTCGGCCGTGGTGAGTCCGCCGAGCAGCCGCAGGGTGAGCGCGGTGCGGGCCTCGGCGGACAGCACGGGGTGGCAGGTGGTGAAGACGAGGCGGAGGAGGTCGTCGTCGATGTCCTCGGGGTCGGAGGGCTCGGGCGCGGGTGCCGTCGTCTCCAGGTCCCGGCCGATCTCCGCGAGCTTGCGGGCGTACGTCTCCCGGCGGCGGACCAGGTCGACGGCGCGGTGCCGGGCGGTGGCGGTGAGCCAGGCGCCTGGGTTGTCGGGGACACCCTCACGGGGCCAGCGTTCCAGCGCGGCCACCAGGGCGTCCTGCGTGAGTTCCTCGGCGATGCCGACGTCCCGGACGATCCGGGCGACGGCGGCGACGACGCGGGGCGACTCCAGGCGGAAGACGGTCTCGAGGGCGGCCGTGGCGGTGCGGGGGCCGACGGCGGGCTGTTGGTCCACAACCCACCATCGAACACCTTCCGGGGGCCGCGGGGAAGCGGCCCCGGCCCGCCTCGGCCTCACCCCGGGCTCCCTCCTCGGCCTTCCCCCTGCGGCCTCCGCGCCCGGCCTCAGCCCTCCGCGATCTCCCGGACCTCCAGGGTCAGGTTCCACTCGTCGCCGTGGACCTTCAGGAAGCGCTTGGACCACTCGAGCGCCTCGGCCATGTCCTTGCACTGCATGAGCGCGTAGCCGCCGACGACCTCCTTGGTCTCGGTGAAGGGGCCGTCGGTGACGGAGATCTCACCGCCGTTCAGGTGGACGCGGACGCCCTGTTCGGAGGGCAGCAGGCCGGCCGTGTCGAGCATGACGCCGGCCTTGGTGATCTCCTCGATCAGTTCGCCCATCCGCTGCATCATCCCGGGGCTGGGGCCCTCGGCCGGCCGGGTCGACTCGTCGATCTTCACCAGGGACAGGTAGCGGGGCATGGTGGCTCCTCGGGAGGTGCGGGGCCGGGCTCCTCCCGGCCTCTCACCCATGCGTCGAACGGGGAGCTGCCGGATCGACACCCGGGGGAGAAAACTTCGGGATTTTTTTCGGGCGGGGTCAGGGCCGTCCGAGCGACTCCCACAGGTCGCCCGCCCCGGGCTCGTCGGGGACGACCCGGTCGGGGTCCGCCGCCACGCAGGGAACGTACGTCTGAATGATGAGCGGACCGTGAGGAACGCCGCCCCGGAACGGATTTCTTCGGAAAATCTTACGATCGGCGCGTCACTCTCACCCCAGGGTCACCGTGGGCACCGGATTGCTCCCGCTCCACGACCCGTTGAACCCGAAGGTCACCGAACCGCCGTCGGGAACCGTCCCGTTGTACGAGGCGTTGGAACAGGTGACGGCCGCCCCCGACTGCGCGCAGGTCGCGTTCCACGCCTGTGCGATCTGCTGCCCCGCGCCGAAGTTCCAACCGACCTTCCACGACGACAGCGCCGCTCCCGAACAGGCGATCCGCACCTGTCCGGTGAAGCCGGTGTTCCACTGACCGGTGACGCTGTAGGCCGCCGTGCAGGCACCCGTGGGCGGCTCGGTCGTGGTCCCGCCGAGCGCCTCCGCGATCGCGCGGTACGCCGGTTTCGGCGCGTAGTTCTCGTCGTACGGCGTCGCCGCACCCTGCCCCGGGAAGGTGTCCGGGATCCAGGAGTCGGAGTCGGCGAAGCCCCACACCGTGGCACCGGTGCACCGGGTCACCGCCAGGCAGGCGTTCATGACGGCCTGGTAGTCGGCGGCCTGCCGGGCGAGCTTGGCGCTGTCCGAGGGCAGCTGCATCCGGACGTCCAGCTCGGTGATCGCCACGTCCACGCCGAGGTCGGCGAAGCGCTGGATGTTCTGCTGGAGGGTGGAGGGCACCTGACCGAGGATCAGGTGGGCCTGGAGGCCGACCCCGTCGATCGGTACGCCGCGCTCCTTCAGCGACTTCACCAGGTCGTACAGGGCGGTGGACTTCGCGTTGACGCCCTCGACGTTGTAGTCGTTGATGTACAGCCGGGCGGCCGGGTCGGCGGCCCGCGCCCAGGTGAGGGCGTCGGCGATGTAGTCCGCGCCGAGGCCGTCGTACCAGAGGGTCGAGCGGTAGGTGCCGTCCTCGTTGAAGGGCTCGTTGACGACGTCCCAGGCGGCGACGCGTCCCTTGTAGCGCCCCACCTCGGTGTCGATGTGGTCGTGCAGGAGCGTGCCGAGCCGGGCGGGCGTCCAGCTGCCGTCGGTCAGCCAGCTCGGGTTCTGGCTGTGCCAGACCAGGGTGTGGCCGCGCACGTCCTGGTCGTGGGCCTCGGCGAAGTTCACGATCCGGTCGGCCTCGGCCCAGTCGAAGGTGCCCTGGGCCGGTTCGACCGACCCCCACTTCATGGCGTTGCCCGGAGTCAGCCAGCTGAACTCCCGGCCGGCGATGTCGCCGTAGGTCCCGGTGAGCTTGGAGCCGGTGACCGCCGTGCCCATGGCCTTGCCCTGGGCGGCGGCCAGGTCGCGCAGCGGTGCGTCGGCGGCGCGGGCGGTGCCGGCGCCGGCGGTGAGCAGCGCGCCGACGACGGCCGCCCCGGCGAGCAGGACGGCCGGCCTGGCGCGGAGCCGCGGACGGGAGCTTCTCCCCGACGAAGTGAAGGGTGACCTCGACGAACGGGGGGACGTGGCGGGACGGGAGGATCTCATGGCGGGTGCCTCCGAAAGTTTCGGCTGTGCAACCGATTGGCTTCGGAGGAGTGTGGGGGCGTCCTCACCACCCGTCAATACGTCACCTTCCGGCCAACGGCGGCGCTCCCGTGCTCGCCCGCACCACCAGACTGGTCGCCAGTTCCACCCGGGTCGCCGCGGGCGCGTCCCCGGAGCGCCCCAGCTCCAGCACCAGCCGGGCGGCCGCCTCGGCCATCTCCGTCAGCGGCTGCCGTACGGTCGTCAGCGGCGGGCCGACCCAGCGGGCCACCGGCAGGTCGTCGAAGCCGACCACGCTGACGTCCTCGGGGATGCGCAGCCCGAGTTCGCGGGCGGCCTCGTAGAGACCGAGCGCCTGCAGGTCGTTGCCCGCGAACACGGCGGTGGGCCGGTCGGGGCGGGCGAGCAGCTCGCGGCCGAGCCGGTAGCCGGTCTCGTGGTGGAAGTCACCGGTCTTGATCATCCCCGGGTCGACCGGCAGCCCGGCCGTCTCCAGGGCCGCGCGGTAACCGTCGAGCCGGGCCCGGCTGCACATCATCTGCGGGGGTCCGCTGATCGCCCCGATCCGCCGGTGGCCCAGTTCGACCAGGTGCCGGGTGGCGGCGAGGCCGCCCTGCCAGTTGGTGGCGCCGATGGACGGCACGTCGGCGCCGGGGTCGCCCGCCGGGTCCATCACCACGAACGGGATGGACCGGCTGGTGAGCAGCGCCCGCTGGGACACGTCGAGCCCGGACAGCACGAGCACCACGCCGTGCGGGCGGCGCGCGGCCACCTGGTCGGCCCAGCTCCGTCCGGGGGTGAGCCGCCCGGCGCTCTCGCTGAGCACCACGCTCAGCCCGGCGTCCCGGGCCACGTTCTCCACGCCCCGGATGACCTCCATCGCCCAGGCGCTCTCCAGCTCGTGGAAGACGAGGTCGATCAGGGGCGAGCGGGTCGCCTCGGCCCGGCGCCGCCGGTAGCCGTGGGCGCGCAGCAGCTCCTCGACACGGGTCCGGGTGGCGGGGGCGACGTCGGCGCGGCCGTTGAGGACCTTCGAAACAGTCGGCGCCGAGACGCCGGCTTCGCGCGCGATCTCCGCGAGGGTGGCGGTCCGCGCCGCGGGGCGCCGTGCGGGCCGGTCTTCCGTCCGCGTCTCAGTGTGCTCCGAGGGTGTCATGGCGGCGATCGTATCCCCGCGCTCCCTCTTGACGAACCCATGGGGACGCCATAGGTTCCCGGAACATTCGAAGTAAAGCTCGAAACATTCGCACCGTTGATTCCCGCTCTGGTGGCTCACCGACCTCTGACAGGAGCTTCATGACCACCGCCCCCTGGCGTGACCCCGCCCTGCCCGCGGCCGCCCGCGTCGACGACCTCCTCTCCCGGATGACCCTCGAGGAGAAGACCGCCCAGCTGTACGGCGTGTGGGTCGGCGCCGCGACGGACGGTGACGGAGTCGCCCCGCACCAGCACGACATGACCGCGGACTCCGCCGCCGTCGACTGGGACGAGCTGATCACCGGGGGCCTCGGCCAGCTGACCCGCCCCTTCGGCACGGCCCCCGTGGACCCGGCGCTCGGCGCCCGCGCACTGGCCGGTGCCCAGCGCCGGATCGCCGCCGCCGGCCGCTTCGGCATCCCCGCGGTGGCGCACGAGGAGTGCCTGGCCGGCTTCACCGCCTGGCGCGCCACCGCCTACCCGGTCCCGCTCGCCTGGGGCGCCGCCTTCGACCCGCCGCTGGTCGAGGAGATGGCCCGGCACATCGGCCGCGACCTGCGCGCGGTCGGCGTCCACCAGGGCCTCGCCCCGGTCCTGGACGTCGTACGCGATCCGCGCTGGGGCCGGGTCGAGGAGACCATCGGCGAGGACCCGTACCTGGTCGGCACGGTCGGCGCGGCCTATGTGCGCGGCCTGGAGTCGGCGGGGGTCGTCGCCACGCTCAAGCACTTCGCCGGGTACGCCTCCTCGGCCGGCGCCCGCAACCTGGCCCCGGTGCGGGCGGGCACCCGCGAGTTCGCGGACGTCACCCTGCCGCCGTTCGAGATGGCGCTGCGCGAGGGCGGCGCCCGCTCCGTCATGGCGGCCTACACCGAACGCGACGGCGTCCCGGCCTCCGCCGACCCGGAGCTGCTCACCCGGCTCCTGCGCGAGGAATGGGGCTTCACGGGCACCGTGGTCGCCGACTACTTCGGCATCGGGTTCCTCCAGACCCTGCACCGGGTGGCGGGCACGCCCGTGCAGGCCGCCCGGCTGGCGCTGGAGGCCGGCATCGACGTCGAGCTGCCGACGGTGAAGTACTACGGCGACGCGCTGGTCGCGGCCGTCCGCGCGGGCGAGGTCCCCGAGGAGCTGATCGACCGGTCCGCACGCCGGGTCCTGCTCCAGAAGTGCGAACTGGGCCTCCTGGACGAGGACTGGCAGCCCGAGGTTCCGGAGCGGGTCGACCTCGACTCGGCGGCCAACCGCGCGGTGGCCCGCCGGCTGGCCGAGGAGTCCGTGGTCCTGCTGGACAACCCGGACGGTCTGCTCCCCCTCTCCCCCGACACCCGGATCGCGGTCGTCGGCCCGAGGGCGGCGGACGCCCTGGCGATGCTCGGCTGCTACTCCTTCCCCTCCCACGTCCTGACCCACCACCCCGGGATCGAGCCGGGCATCGAGATCCCCACGGTGCTGGAGTCGCTGCGCGCCGAACTCCCCGACGCCAAGGTGACGTTCGCCGAGGGCTGCCCGGTCTCCGACCCGGACACCACGGGCATCGAGGAGGCCGTGACCAGGGCCGCGGAGGCGGACGTGTGCGTGGCGGTCCTGGGCGACCGGGCGGGCCTGTTCGGCCGGGGCACCTCGGGCGAGGGCTGCGACGTGGCGGACCTGCGCCTGCCCGGCGTGCAGGGCGCGTTGCTGGACGCGCTGGTCGCCACCGGCGTGCCGGTGGTGCTGGTCCTGCTCACCGGCCGCCCCTACGCACTCGGCCGCTGGCACGGCCGCCTGGGCGCCGTCGTGCAGGCCTTCTTCCCCGGCGAGGAGGGCGGCCCGGCGGTGGCGGGGGTGCTGTCGGGCCGCGTCAACCCCTCGGGCCGACTGCCCGTGAGCGTGCCCCGGGTGACGGGCGGTCAGCCGTGGACCTACCTCCAGCCGCCCCTGGGCCTGGCCGGGGAGGTCAGCAACCTGGACCCGACCCCGCTGTACCCCTTCGGGCACGGCCGCTCGTACACCACGTTCGCCTGGGAGGACGTCGACGGACCGGAGACCGCCCTCGGCACGGACGGCTCGTACGACCTCTCGCTGACCGTCCGCAACACCGGCGAGCGCGCGGGCGCCGACGTCGTGCAGCTCTACCTGCACGACCCGGTGGCCGGCGTGACCCGCCCCGACGTACGGCTGATCGGCTACCAGCGGCTGGAACTGCCCGCGGGCGGGTCGGCGCGCGTGACCTTCCACTTCCACACCGACCTGTCGGCCTTCACCGACCGCGCGGGGCGGCGGGTGGTGGAACCGGGCGACCTGGAGCTGCGGCTGGGGACGTCCAGCGCGGACGTACGGCACACGGCGCGGCTCAGCCTCACGGGACCGGTGCGGGAACCGGGGCCGGACCGGCGGCTGCGCTGCGAGACGCGGGTGTCGGAGCAGGGGTAGGGACCCGGGCGAGGGCCCGGCTCAGTCCCGGTCCACCGCCTCGAACCGCCACCGGTGCACGGCCCGTGTGACCAAACCCCCGTCGGGATCCGGCAGTTCCGGGAGGTCCGCGTCGAACTCCGCGTCCCACCAGGTGATGACGAGGACCCGGTCCCGCGGGGCACGGAAGGTCTCACGGCGCACGGGTGGGCGCGGGAGCCGCTGCTCCCGCGCCCACGCCAGCAGTTCCGCGCCCCGACCGTCCGCGGCCCGGGCCTCCCACATCAGCGCGACGGTCATGAGTACAGGTTGTCCTCACCGACCGCGTGCACGTGGTCGTGGGCCCGGCCCGGCACGTGCGGGTCGGTCACCGGCAGGGACGAGTCCGCCGACAGGTCCCAGTCGGAGGCGGACCGGCCCCGGGTCACCATCTCCGCGCCGAGCGCCGCGACCATCGCGCCGTTGTCCGTGCACAGCTTGGGCCGGGGCACCCGCAGCCGGATGCCGGCCGCCTCGCAGCGCTCCTGGGCCAGGACGCGCAGCCGGGAGTTGGCCGCGACGCCGCCGCCGATCATCAGGTGGTCGACGCCCTCGTCGCGGCAGGCGCGGACGGCCTTGCGGGTCAGCACGTCCACCACCGCCTCCTGGAAGGAGGCCGCCACGTCCCGCACCGGCACCTCCTCGCCGGCGGCCCGCTTCGCCTCGATCCAGCGGGCGACCGCCGTCTTGAGACCGGAGAAGGAGAAGTCGTACGCCGGGTCGCGCGGCCCGGTCAGGCCGCGCGGGAAGGCGATCGCGGACGGGTCGCCCTCGCGCGCGTACCGGTCGATGACCGGGCCGCCGGGGAAGCCCAGGTTCAGCACGCGGGCGATCTTGTCGAAGGCCTCGCCCGCCGCGTCGTCGATCGTCGCGCCCATCGGGCGGACGTCGGAGGTGATGTCCGAGGAGAGCAGCAGGGAGGAGTGGCCGCCGCTCACCAGCAGGGCCATCGTCGGCTCCGGCAGCGGGCCGTGCTCCAGCTGGTCCACGCAGATGTGCGAGGCGAGGTGGTTCACGCCGTACAGCGGCTTGCCGAGGGCGTACGCGTACGCCTTCGCCGCCGACACGCCGACCAGCAGCGCGCCCGCCAGGCCCGGGCCCGCCGTCACGGCGACGCCGTCGAGGTCCCTCGCGGACACGCCGGCCTCCTTCAGCGCCCGGTCGATGGTCGGGACCATCGCCTCCAGGTGCGCCCGGCTCGCCACCTCCGGCACCACCCCGCCGAAGCGGGCGTGCTCATCGACGCTGGAGGCGACGGCGTCCGCCAGCAGGGTGGTGCCGCGGACGATGCCGACGCCGGTCTCGTCACAGGAGGTCTCGATGCCGAGGACGAGCGGTTCGTCAGTCATTGATCTCGGTTCCTTGTACTGATGTCGGTTCCGTGGCGGAGCCACTGTCGGATGCCGTGGTCAGGCGCATGACCAGGGCGTCCACGTTCCCCGGCTGGTAGTAGCCGCGCCGGAAGCCGATGGGCTGGAAGCCGAAGCGCTGGTACAGCTTCTGCGCGCGGACGTTGTCGACGCGGCACTCCAGCATGACCTCGGCGCACTCGAAGGCGGTCGCGGCCCGCAGCAGCTCGGCCAGCAGCCGGCCGCCCAGTCCGGTGCCCCAGTGGTCCTGGGCGACGGCGATGGTCTGGACGTCGGCAAGGTCGCCGGAGGAGGCGAGGCCCGCGTAGCCGACGATGCGGTCGCCGTTCTCGGCGACCACGTACCGGCGGGTCGCCTCGGGGCCGCGGGAGTGCGCCAGCTCGGACCAGAACATGCCGCGCGACCAGGCGTCCTCGGGGAAGAGTGCCTTCTCGAGTTCCAGGACGGGATCGATGTCCCACCAGCGCATCTCGCGCAGCGCGGGGGTTTCGGGTTCGGTCACTTGGGGGTGACCACCTTGTAGTTCTTGGGGACCTGGGCGTCGGGCCGGCGCAGGTACAGCGGGCGGGGCGCCGGGAGCTCCTCGCCCGCGGCCAGCTTCTCGGCGGCCAGAGAAGCGAGCGCGGCGGCGGACACGTGCTCCGGCTCGTGCGCCGCGGGGAAGGTGTCCGGGTAGAGCAGCGCGCCCGCGCCGACCGCGGGCAGCCCCGCCACCTGCTCGGCGATGTCGGCCGGCCGGTCGACGGCGGGCCCGGTGAGGCGGGTGCGGGAGTCGGCGTAGCGCGCCCAGTAGACCTCCTTGCGGCGGGCGTCGGTCGCCACGACGAAGGGGCCTTCGAGGTCTGCGGCGTACGCGAGGCCGTCGAGGGTGCACAGGCCGTGCACGGGCACGCCGAGCGCGAGCCCGAAGGTGTCGGCGGTCATCAGGCCGACGCGCAGCCCGGTGTACGGGCCGGGGCCGGTGCCGACGACGATCCCGGTGACGGCGTCGAGCCGGTGCCCCGTGGCGGCGAGGAGACGGTCGACGGCCGGCAGCAGCAGCTCACCGTGCCGGCGCGCGTCCACCTGACCGGCGGAGGCGAGGACGTCCGTTCCGTCGTGCAGGGCGACGGTGACGGCGGGGGTGGCGGTATCCAGAGCGAGCAAGAGCACGCAAACAGCGTACGGCTCGCGGGGCCCGGGCACGGCCGCCCGGGCACGGAGGCCACCGACTGCTAACGTCGCGGCGAGGCACGGACGTCCGACGAAGAGGTGGTCGCGGTGGCAGGCAGCAGCTCGACTTTCGTGGCCGTGCTCACCGCGGCGGCCGTCGCGACCGTCGGGTTCCTCGCCTACCAGGCCTCGGCGAGCGTGCCGGCCGACCTCGCCGCGCCGCGCGCGAGCGCCTCCGCCTCGACGACGAAGGCGCCGCGCGACACCAGGAACCCCACCGCGCTGCCGGCCGGCTCCGGCACGGGCGCGCGGGTGGTGTACTCGACGGCCGACGACCGGGTGTGGCTGGTGAACGCGGACGGCAGGGCCGAGCACACCTTCCAGGTCACCCCCGGCAGCGTCGACCCGCTCCCCGGCACCTACGCCGTCACCTCCCGCTCGGGCGCCGTCACCGGCACCGACGGCACCCCCATCGAGCACGTGGTGCGCTTCACCGGCGTCAAGGGTGTGTCGATCGGCTTCAGCGCGGCGGTCGACGGCTCGACGCCGGCCCCCGACCCGGCCGCGAAGACGGGCGGCATCCGTGCCTCACGGGCGGACGGGAACGCCGTCTGGAAGTTCGCGACGATCGGCCGGCGGGTCGTCGTGATCCGCTAGACGCCGTGGCGGCCCCGGTGACGGGGGGTGACGGGGACGGATGTTCAGGCGGCTTCGCGGTGCCGCTTCCCGTCGTGGGCGGGCCGCTTCCCGGGGTGCGCGGGCTCGGGCTCGCGCGGCGGCCGGGACACGGCCTCCGCGGCGGCACAGGACGCCAGCAGGTCGCGCATGGACACCCCGGCGAGGGCGGAGGGCCGCCGCGGGGCCTGGGGCTCGGTGGCCGGCATGGACGCCTCCTGGGGGCCGGGCGGACCTAGTTAGGTAGACCTAACCAAGGGCGGGACACCATGTGACCACGCCCGGCACGCCGAACGCAACATTTTGCCGACGCCCTGTCGGAACCTTCGTCCGCTTCGTCGGGGCACGGCCCGCCCGCGACGCGCGCCCGCGCCGCACACCCGGGCAGCGGGCCCGCCCGTGCGAGCGGCCGCGGCGGGCGATCAGCCGGTGCCGCCGACCGGCCCGGGCCACCGGCGCGCTCGGGCCACCGGCGCGGGCCGGCTCCCGCGGCCGCCCCGCTCAGGCCGCCAGCACGCTCAGGTCCGCCGACGCCCACCGGTCGCCCAGACCGGTGACCGTCACCTGCCGCACCTCGTCCGTCGTGTCGCCCACGGCCCGGTGGATGCGCACCTGGAGCCGCTCCTCGGTCAGCTCCTCGACCTTGCCCTCGCCCCACTCCACGACGATCACGGACTCGGGCAGGGACACGTCGAGGTCCAGGTCCTCCATCTCGTCGAGCCCGCCGCCCAGGCGGTACGCGTCGACGTGGACGAGCGGTGGACCGCCCTGGAGGGAGGGGTGGACCCGGGCGATCACGAAGGTGGGCGAGGTGACCGCGCCCCGCACACCGAGTCCCTCGCCGAGGCCGCGCGTCAGTGTCGTCTTGCCCGCGCCCAGTTCGCCGCTGAGCATCACGAGATCGCCCGCGCGCAGCAGTTCGGCCAGGCGCCGGCCCAGGTCCCGCATCTGCTCGGGGGAGGTGACGGTCAGCTCGGTCTCAGCCGGGTTGCGCGCTGCTGCTGGTGCTTCCATAGCCACCCACGGTAACGCCTGCCGGTACGGCACCCGCGCGGGTGAGCAGGTCGGCGAGCCGGTCGGTGACGACCTCCGGGTGCTCCAGCATCACGAGGTGACCGGCGTCGGGGACGAGCACCAGTTCGGCGTCCGGCAGCAGGTCGGCGATGGCCTCGCTGTGTTCGCTCGGCGTCACCAGGTCCCCGATGCCGGCCAGCACCAGTACCGGCATGTCGCTGAAGCAGGCGAGCGCCTCGGTCTTGTCGTGGTCGGTGAAGGCCGGGTAGAACTCGGCGACCACGTCGATCGGCGTGCCCTCGATCATCCGCTCGGCGAAGCGGGCGACGGCCGGATCCACGTCCCGCGAGGCGAACGAGTACCGCTTGATGATCCCGGCGAACAGATCGGCGGTGGCCCGCCGTCCCTTCTCCACCAGCGCGGCCTGCTGGCCCAGCGCCTTCAGCACGCCCGGCAGCACCCGCCGCACGGCGTTCACCCCGGCGACCGGCAGGCCGAAGTTCACCTCGCCGAGCCGCCCGGACGACGTACCGACGAAGGCGGTGGCGACGACCCGCTCGAGGATCAGCTCGGGGAACTGCGCGGCCAGCGCCATGACGGTCATGCCGCCCATCGAGTGCCCGACGAGCACGATCGGCCCCTCCGGCGCGGCCGCGTCGATGACGGCCTTCAGGTCGCGTCCGAGCTGGTCGATGGTGAGCGGCTCGCCGTCCCGCAGCTGGGCCGCGCCGCGCGCGGACCGGCCGTGGCTGCGCTGGTCCCAGTGCACGGTCCGTACGACGCCCCGCAGGGCCGCCCGCTGGAAGTGCCAGGAGTCCTGGGTGAGGCAGTAGCCGTGGCTGAAGACGACGGTGACGGGGAGCGGGGCCTTGCGGCCGAACAGCCTGCGCCGACGGTTCGCCGGTCCGCCCTGCGGCTCGACGTCGTCGACCTCGTAGTACAGCTCGGTGCCGTCGTCGGCGAAGGCCTTGCCGGGGGTGCCGCGGAGGGCGCCGTACGGGCCCGTCGAGTCGAGGGCGAGGCGGGCCTTGGCCCGCATGCCCCGACCGACGGTCATCCGCTCCAGGGCGACTCCGGCGGCGGCGCCCGCGGCGATCACGCCTATCGCGGCCCCCGCGATGCCGGTCGCCCGGCGCCAGCCGCCGGCCCCCGTGGCGGAGGCGGCGTCGACGACCGCCGAGGCGGCACCCGCCAACGCCTCCGCGCTGCTCTCGCTCACGTACCGCTCCTCTTCGCCGGGTGTCGCCGGATGCCGCCGGGTGCCGGGGTGCCCGGCGCGCGGACACCCGTTTGGTTCCTCGTTCACATGAATCGCATGCACATGAATCGCCTGCGCATGTACGGGGGACGCGGGCGCGCTCAGAAGAACGCGCTCACGGCGTCCGGTCCGCCTCGCCCGCGTAGACGCGCGGGACGCGTCCTCCGATGCGCGTGACGATCTCGTACGCGATGGTGCCCGCGGCCTGCGCCCAGTCCTCGGCGGTGGGCTCGCCCCGGTCGCCGGGGCCGAAGAGCACGGCCTCCTCCCCGGGGGCGGGTTCGTCGCCGCCCAGGTCGACGACGAACTGGTCCATCGCAATCCGCCCGGCGACCGTACGCCACTTGCCGCCGACGAGGACGGGACCGGTGCCGGAGGCGTGCCGGGGGACGCCGTCGGCGTAGCCGAGGGGGACCAGGCCGAGGGTGGTCTCGCCGGGGGTCGTGTAGTGGTGGCCGTAGCTGACGCCGTGGCCGCCCGGCACGTGCTTGACCAGGGCCAGCGAGGCCGACAGCGTCATCACCGGGCGCAGTCCGAGGTCGGCGGCGGAGCCCAGCTCGGGGCTCGGGGAGACGCCGTACATGGCGATGCCCGGCCGGACCAGGTCGAAGTGGGTCTCGGGGAGGGTCAGCACGGCCGGCGAGTTGGCGATGTGCCGCACCTCGGGCCGTACGCCGTGCTCCTCGGCGTACGCCAGCATCTCGCGGAAGCGGGTGAGCTGGGCGGCGACGGACGGGTGGCCGGGTTCGTCGGCGCAGGCGAAGTGCGACCACAGGCCGGTGATCCGGACGAGGCCCGCGCGCTCGGCGCGCAGCGCCTCGGCGACCAGTTCGGGCCAGTCGGCGGGCTGGCAGCCGTTGCGCCCGAGGCCCGTGTCGGCCTTGAGCTGTACGCGGGCGGCCCGCCCGGCGAGCCGCGCCCCCTCGACTGCCTCGCGCAACGCCCACACACCGCTCACGGACACGTCCAGGTCCGCCTCGACGGCCTCCCGCCAGGGCCCGCCCGGAGTCCACAGCCAGCACATGATCCGGACGTCCGCCGGCAGGCCCGCCCCGGCGCGCAGCGCGAGGGCCTCCTCCGGGGTGGCGGTGCCGATCCAGGTGGCGCCCGCCTCGACGGCGGCGCGGGCGCAGGGCACCGCGCCGTGGCCGTATCCGTCGGCCTTCACCACGGCCATGAACGCCGCGCCGGGCGCCTTCGCGCGCAGCGCGCGCACGTTGGCCCGCAGCGCGGCCAGATCGATCTCGGCCCGGGCGCGCAGCGGGGCGGCGGTCGGCTGTGCAGTCTCACTCATCGCGCCCAGTCTCTCAGAGCCCCCGGACGCGCACGGAGAGCCGGGCCGGACGGCGGGCGGCACGGGCGTTCCCGCCGGTCCGGGGCCTCCCGGGGGGCGGGGGCCGGGGCCGCGCGGGCGGGAACCCTCCCCCGTCTCACTCCTGTACGACATCGCGCCAGGCCCTCGCCACCGCCTCCGCCACCTCGTGCGCCCCCACCGGGGCGCCCGCCGCCGCGAACCGCCCGGCCAGCCCGTGCAGGTACGCCCCCGCGCTGCCGGCGTCCACCGCCGACAACCCCGCGGCCAGCAGCGACCCCGCCACCCCCGAGAGCACGTCCCCGCTGCCGGCCGTGGCCAGCCACGGCGTCCCCGTCGGGTTCACCCGCACCGCGCCCGCACCGCCCTCCCCCGCGACCACCGTCGTGGCTCCCTTCAGCAGCACGGCCGCCCCGTACCGCCCCGCCAGCTCCCGCACGGCGGTCAGCCGCCCCGCCTCGACCTCCTCCCGCGACACCCCCAGGAGCGCCGCCGCCTCCCCGGCATGCGGGGTCATCAGCGTCGGCGCCGCCCGCCCGCGCACCGCGTCCACGTCGGCGAGCCGCAGCCCGTCCGCGTCGATCAGCACCGGTACGTCGGAGGCGAGCACCTCCGCCACGGTGCCGGCGTCGTCCCCGGCGCCGGGCCCGACGACCCACGCCTGCACCCGCCCGGCCCGCTCGGGCCCCCGGTCGGACACCAGCGTCTCGGGGTAGCGCGCGAGCACGGCCTGCCCGGCGGGCCCGACGTACCGTACGGCTCCCGCCCCGCCCCGCAGCGCGCCGGCGACCGCAAGGACGGCCGCGCCCGGGTAGCGCGCGGACCCGGCGGCGATCCCGACCACCCCGCGCCGGTACTTGTCGCTCGCGGCGCCCGGCACGGGCAGCAGCCGGGCCACGTCGGCGTGCTGGAGGGCCTCCAGTTCCGGATCATCGGGCAGGTCGAGGCCGATGTCGACGAGCCGCACCGACCCGGCGTGCTCGCGCCCCGGATCGACCAGCAGGGCCGGCTTGTGGGTCCCGAAGGTCACGGTGAGGTCGGCCCGCACGGCGGCGCCCCGCACCTCGCCCGTGTCGGCCTCGACGCCGCTGGGCAGGTCGACGGCGACGACGGCGGCCCGGGACGCGTCGGCCAGCGCGGCGAGCCGTGCCGCGTCCTCGCGCAGTCCGCCGCGCCCGCCGATCCCGACGATGCCGTCGAGGACGAGGTCGGCCCGCCGGATCGGCCCGTCGGCGTCCCGAGGCGCCACGGTCCGCCCACCGGCCCGCAGCAACGCGGCCAGCCCGCCGGCGTGCGCACGCCCGGGAGCGAGCGGCACGGCCGTCACGCCCGCGCCGCGCCGGGCCAGCCGGGCCCCGGCGTACAGGGCGTCACCCCCGTTGTCGCCGCTCCCGACGAGCAGGACGACCCGGCGTCCGTACACCCGCCCCATCAGATCGGCACAGGCGGCGGCGAGCCCGGCGGCGGCCCGCTGCATCAGGGCGCCCTCCGGGAGCCGCGCCATCAGGTCCCGCTCGGCGGCCCGGACCGTGTCCACGCAATAGGCAGTACGCATGAGCCCAGTCAAACACCGGGTCCCCCGCCGGGGGCGGACCCGCCCCGCCCTCCCGTCCCGCCGCGGTCACCCTTCCGCGATCACCACCGCCGAGGCGACACCGGCGTCATGACTGAGCGACACGTGCCAGGACTGCACGCCCAGTTCGGCGGCCCGGGCGGCGATGCTCCCGCACACCCGCAGCCGCGGCTGCCCGCTGTCCTCCACGTACACCTCCGCGTCCGTCCACAGCAGACCCGCGGGAGCGCCCAGCGCCTTGGCGAGGGCCTCCTTCGCCGCGAACCGGGCCGCGAGCGAGGCGATACCCCGCCGCTCCCCGCTCGGCAGCAGCAACTCGCTCTCCAGAAAAAGGCGTTGGGCCAGCGCGGGCGTACGTTCCAGCGATGCCGCGAACCGGTCGATCTCGGCCACGTCGATACCGACCCCGATGATGCTCATGCCGAGCACCCTACGGCGGGAGGTCCGCCCGCCCCGGTCGCCCACGCGGCTGTCGGAGCCGGCTGCTAGCCTGCGGCGACTTGATCACACGGTCGCACCGCTCGCACACGGACCGACCGCAGACCGACCACAGACCGATCAGCACACGTCACATCATCACTTCACCGCCCGCGCCCTGGGGGGCCAGTCGGCGCGCGCGGACGGCAACGCCAGGGGGCGGGGGCATGAGCAGTACCACCAAAGGCGGATCCACGGGCTCTCCGGGACCGACCTTCGACCCGTACGACAACACACCCGAGCTGGTCCCGCTGCGCACGGCCGCGCGGGCCGGTGACTGGCCCGCCGTCCGGGCCTTCGTCAAGGGGCTGGACTCGGCCGAGAAGATCTCGATGGTCTCGTCCGTCCTCGCCGAGACCCCCGGCGCCGAAACCTTCCTGGAGCGGGCCGCCGCCGAACTCCCCGCCGATCCCCTGCCGCGCACCCTGCTCGCCGAACGGTACGTCCACATCGGCTGGGACATCCGCAGCGGCGCCCGCGCGCAGGACGTCTCGCGGGACCAGTTCGAGCAGTTCCACTCCTGGCTGCGCCGGGCCGAGCAACTGCTGATCGAGGTGTGCGCGGAGCAGCCGGCGTACAGCCCCGCCTGGACGGTCCGGCTGACCACCGCGCGCGGCCTCCAGCTGGGGCAGGCCGAGGCGCGCCGCCGCTACGACCGGCTGTCCGCCCACCACCCGCACCACTACCGCGCGCAGACGCAGCTGCTCCAGCAGCTCTGCCCGAAGTGGGGTGGCACCTGGGAAGCGGCGCACGCCTTCGCCCGCGAGTGCGCGACCGCCGCACCGGACGGCTCGAACTCCGGCGCCGTGGTGGCCCTCGCCCACATCGAGCACTGGCTGGACCTGGACAGTCCCGACGACGCGGCCTACCTGCGCGGGGTGCCGGTCCGCGACGATCTGCGCTTCGCCGCGCAGGTCTCGGTCCTGCACCCCGTCCACCGCCCCGACTGGTACTCCGTCGGCGCGCACAGCGCCTTCGCGTTCGCCTTCTCGATGGGCGGCCACCACGCCGACGCGGCCCCGCACTTCGCCTTCCTCGGCGACCGGGCCACGGAGTTCCCGTGGCAGTACACGGGCGACCCGAAGGCGTCGTTCCTGACGTTCCGCAAGCTCGCGACCCAGGCCTGAGGGGGCACCGGCACATGACCACCGACCTGCACGACCCGAGCGGCCTCGCCGCTCTCGACGGCCTGATCTCCCACACCACCGTCCAGGGCATCCCCACCCTGTACACCGCCGGCTCCGGGAACGAGGTCAGCGCCGGACTGTTCTTCCGGGTGGGCCGCGCCGACGAGACCCTGGCCACCGCCGGGATCACGCACCTCGTCGAGCACCTCGCCCTGCACCGCCTCGGCCTGTCCGACCTGCACTACAACGGCGCGACGGCGAACGCGTACACCCTCTTCCACGTCACCGGCAGCGAGGAGGAGGTCGTCACCCACCTCAACAGCGTGTGCGCGGGCCTGCGGGACCTGCCGATGGACCGGCTGGAGACCGAGAAGGAGATCCTGCGCACGGAGGCGGCGAGCCGCGGCGGCGGCCCCCACTCGCCGCTCGCGCTGTGGCGTTACGGCGCCCAGGGCTACGGCCTGTCCAGCTACAACGAACTGGGCACCTGGAGCCTCACCCCGGACCAGGTCCGGCACTGGGCCGGGACCCGCTTCACCCGGGACAACGCGGTGCTGTGGATCACCAGCGACCACGTACCGGAGGGCCTCGACCTGGGCCTGCCCGCGGGGACCCGCTCGCCGGCCCCGGCCGCGACCAGCGCGCTGCCCGTCACCCCGGCCTACATCCACGGCGACGACGGCCACGTCGTCCTCACCTCGGTGCTGCGCCGCTCCACCGCGGCCGCCGTCTTCGCCGACGTCCTCGGCCGGGCCCTCTTCCACGACCTGCGCCAGCAGGGCGGTTACTCCTACACCGCGGAGGCCGACTACTCCCCGCGCGACGCCGGGTACGCCACCCTCACCGCCCACGCGGACTCCCTGCCGCAGAAGCAGGACGCGGTCGTCGGCGGCTTCGTCGACGCCCTCGCCCGGCTGCGCGCGGGCCGTATCGAGCAGTCCGAACTGGACGCCGTGCGCGGCAAGATGCTCAAGATGTACGACACCCCCGACCTCGGCACCGCCAGTCTCCCGTCGTACGCGCTGAGCGTGCTGCTCGGGCACCCGCTCCTCTCCCCCGAGCAGCACCGGGCCGAGCTGAACGCGGTCACGGTCGCCGACCTGCACGAGGTGGCCCGCCAGGCCTGGGACTCCGCCCTGATCCAGGTGCCCGGCCGGGGCGTGGACTGGGCCGGCTTCACCCTGGCCCCCCAGTCCTCGCCGGCCGCCGTCACCGGCACCCGGCACCCCTCCCGGGAGGACGACCGGGTCGCGCTGGTCATCGGCGCCGAGGGCGTCACCCTGGAGACCCCGAAGGGCCCGGTCACGGTCCGCTACGACGCCTGTGCCGCGATGACCACCCGGCCGGACGGCGCCCGCGCGCTCACCGGCCACGACGGCTTCGCGGTCACCGTCGAGCCGACCCTCTTCGAGGGCGTCACCGCCGAACGCGTCGCGGCCCTGGACGCGGCGGTCCCCGCCGAGTGCGTCGTCCCGATGCCGGCCCGCACCCCCGAGCAGATCCCGCAGCCGCGCCGGCCGGCCCCGGAGCCCGCCGTCGGGCGGCGCGGGGCGAGGGGCTGGGGCTGGACGGCCCTCGTCGTCCTGCTGCCCGTACTGGCCGCGGCCTGGGCCGCACTCGGCGTCTACCTGATCACCGACCGGATCGACGAGGGCCGCGTACCGCCCATCGGGGGCACGCTCGGGATCATCGCCCTGGAACTGGCCCTGCTCCGCTGGACCCGCACGGCGAACCTGCGCCGCAAGCAGGCCCGCGGCTGAGCGACGGGGCGCCTACTCCACCGTGACCGACTTCGCCAGGTTCCGGGGCTGGTCCACCTCGTTCCCCCGCGCCGTGGCCAGCTCGCAGGCGAACACCTGCAACGGCACCGTCGCCACCAGCGGCTGCAACAGCGTCGGCGTCGCGGGGATCCGTACGAGATGGTCGGCGTACGGCACGACCGCCTCGTCCCCCTCCTCCGCGATCACGATCGTCCGCGCGCCCCGCGCCCGGATCTCCTGGATGTTGGAGACGATCTTGTCGTGCAGCACGGACCGCCCCCGCGGGGACGGCACCACGACGACGACCGGCAGGTCCTCCTCGATGAGCGCGATCGGCCCGTGCTTCAGCTCACCGGCCGCGAAGCCCTCGGCGTGCATGTACGCCAGCTCCTTCAGCTTCAGCGCGCCCTCCAGGGCCACCGGATGGCCCACGTGCCGGCCGAGGAACAGCACGGTGTTCTTGCCGGCGAGCGACCGCGCCAGCTCCCGCACCGGCTCCATGGTCTCCAGCACCCGCTCGACCTCCCCGGAGATCCGCGCCAGGTCCCGCACGACGGCCCGGATCTCGTCCCCCCACTGGGTGCCGCGCACCTGGCCGAGGTACAGGGCGACGAGGTAGCAGGCCACCAGCTGCGTCAGGAACGCCTTGGTGGAGGCGACGGCCACCTCGGGCCCGGCATGGGTGTACAGCACCGCGTCCGACTCGCGCGGGATGGTCGACCCGTTGGTGTTGCAGATCGCCAGCACCTTGGAGCCCTGCTCGCGGGCGTGCCGCAGCGCCATCAGGGTGTCCATGGTCTCGCCGGACTGCGAGATCGCGATCACCAGCGTCTGCTGGTCGAGGATGGGGTCCCGGTAACGGAACTCGCTCGCCAGCTCCACCTCGCACGGGATGCGCGTCCAGTGCTCGATGGCGTACTTGGCGATGAGTCCCGCGTGGAAGGCCGTACCGCAGGCGACGATGACCACCTTGTCCAGCTCGCGCAGCTCCGGAGCGCTGATCCGCACCTCGTCCAGCGTCAGCGATCCCGTCGCGTCGATCCGGCCGAGCAGGGTGTCGGCGACGGCCTTGGGCTGCTCGGCGATCTCCTTGAGCATGAAGTAGTCGTAACCCCCCTTCTCCGCGGCCGACGCGTCCCAGTCGACGTGGTAGGACCGCACCTCGGCCGGACGGCCGTCGAAGCCGGTGACCGTCACCCCGTCCCGGCGCAGCTCCACCACCTGGTCCTGGCCCAGCTCGATCGCCGACCGCGTGTGGGCGATGAACGCGGCGACGTCCGAGGCGAGGAAGGCCTCACCGTCCCCGACGCCCACCACCAGCGGCGAGTTGCGGCGTGCCCCGACCACCACGTCCGGCTCGTCGGCGTGCACCGCGACGAGCGTGAACGCCCCCTCCAGCCGCCGGCACACCAGCCGCATGGCCTCCGCGAGGTCACCGGTGCCCGCGTGCTCCTCGGCGAGCAGATGGGCCACGGCCTCGGTGTCGGTCTCGGAGCGCAGCTCGTGCCCGCGCTCGGCCAACTCGGCCCGCAGCGCGGCGAAGTTCTCGATGATCCCGTTGTGCACGACGCAGACGCGTCCGGCGTTGTCGAGGTGCGGATGGGCGTTGGCGTCGGTGGGCCCGCCGTGCGTGGCCCACCGCGTGTGCCCGAGGCCGGTCGTCCCGGTCGGCAGCGGCCGGGCCCCCAGTTCCTTCTCCAGATTGACGAGTTTGCCCGCCTTCTTGGCGGCGGCGAGCCCTCCGTCCGCCAGGACGGCGACGCCCGCCGAGTCGTATCCCCGGTACTCCAGCCGCTTCAGTCCGGCCATGACGACCTCGAGGGCCGGCTGAGACCCCACGTATCCCACGATTCCACACATGACCGGCAGCGTACGGCGGGACGGCGCCCCGAAAGGGCCTCCACGTGCCCGAATTCGGAAATTCCCACGGGGGTACGCATGCCTCGGCGACACCTCACGTTCCTTCAGAAACTCCCTTGCCGCCTCGAACGCCCGTGCCTAGACTGGCTTCGCGCCTGGCTGATCTTGACCACATCGGCCGTCGCGCAGTCCGGTCGGCGACCGGGGGAACAGTGTCGCTACGGGGAGGACCTTGCATGTCGTCATACCTGCGGGCCGTGTGTTCCACGCCTGCTCATGCGCAGCGTCTCGGACGACGGACACGGCCGGACCGGCCGTCGCCGGCGCCGCTCGCGCCACGCTGACCGCCCGTCACATCCAGGCGCTTTCCACTTCTCGGCCACGCCGGACCGACACGTTCGGTGCGGGCCGCACCTCTTTCGTCACGCCGTACGCACGTCCGCTCCGTTCAGCCTGATCGGCCGCGGGCGGAACCGGCATGCCCGGCGCGCCCCCGACGTGGGCGCGTGGGCCGAGGCGAAGCGCCGTCCCGGTGATCACTGTCACCCCTCCGGCACGACGACCTTCTTCCGTCACGCCCGGGGTCTTCGCGTGCCCCGAGAAGAGAGGAATCCGATGATCAAGTCCACGATCACCCGCGTCGCCCTGGTCGGCGCGGCCGCCGCCGCCCTGGCGGTCTCCCTGTCCGCTCCGGCCCAGGCCGTCAGCGACAAGACCATCACCCTGCCGAACGGCCGCGGGTACATGAAGTTCATCGACGACGGGGACGTCTTCAAGGTCTGCGACACCAAGGCCGACGGCTACGGAGTCACGGGCACCCTGTTCGTCCGCAACGCCAGCGGCCTGGTGTCGGTGGCCACCACCATCGACGACGGCGGCGACTCCGGCTGCGACAAGAAGGGCTACAACATCGGCCAGCTGGCCAGCTACCAGATGCGGGTCTGCTGGGACGGCGGCGGCTGCGTGTGGTCCGAGTGGTTCAACGAGTGAGCCACTGGACCGGCGAGTGACCCGCTGAGCAGCCCGGTGCCCGTGTCCCCTCCCGAGGGGCGCGGGCATCGCGCCGGGGTGACGGATCCCACCTGCCATCCTGTTCGAACTCCGTTAACAATGGACTGTGATCTCTCCGGTCTCCTCGATACCGCGGAGCGCCCACCGGCACCGGCCGGAGGCGACTCCCTACGTCGACCTCACCCGTTCCGAGTGGAGCGCGCTGCGCGACAAGACGCCGCAGCCCCTCACGGCCGAGGAGGTCGAGCAGCTGCGCGGCCTCGGTGACGTCATCGATCTCGACGAGGTCCGTGACATCTACCTCCCGCTGTCCCGGCTGCTGAACCTCTACGTGGGCGCCACCGACGGCCTGCGCTCGGCCCTGAACACCTTCCTCGGCGAACAGGGATCCCAGTCCGGCACCCCGTTCGTCATAGGGGTCGCCGGCTCGGTGGCGGTGGGCAAGTCCACAGTCGCCCGCCTCCTCCAGGCCCTCCTGTCTCGCTGGCCGGAACACCCGCGCGTCGAGCTGGTCACCACCGACGGCTTCCTGCTGCCCACCAGGGAACTGGAGTCCCGCGGCCTGATGTCGCGGAAAGGTTTCCCCGAGTCGTACGACCGCCGCGCCCTCACCCGGTTCGTCGCCGACGTCAAGGCCGGGAAGGGCGAGGTCACCGCCCCCGTCTACTCCCACCTGATCTACGACATCGTGCCCGACCGTCGCCTCACGGTCCGCCGCCCCGACATCCTCATCGTCGAGGGCCTGAACGTCCTCCAGCCCGCGCTCCCCGGCAAGGACGGCCGCACCCGCGTCGGTCTCGCCGACTACTTCGACTTCAGCGTGTACGTCGACGCCCGCGTCGAGGACATCGAACGCTGGTACCTCAACCGCTTCCGCAAGCTGCGCGCGACCGCCTTCCAGGACCCGCACTCGTACTTCCGCAAGTACACCCAGGTCTCCGAGGACGAGGCCCTCGACTACGCCCGCACGATGTGGCGCACCATCAACAAGCCCAACCTGGTGGAGAACATCGCCCCCACCCGCGGCCGCGCGGCCCTCGTCCTGCGCAAGGGCCCGGATCACAAGGTGCAACGACTGAGCCTGCGCAAGCTCTGATCCGAGCCCGCCGCCCCTGTGGGGCGACCCGCGGTCCGCGCCTGTTAGAAAGGGCGCCATGCTGCACCTGCGCCTGATCACTCCGCCCGACCGCACCGACGACGCGGTCCGCCTGATCGAGAACACGGTCGGCGCCACCCACCTGGTGGTGCTGCCGGGCGCCGCCCGCGATCCCGGGGGCGACGTCGTCATGTGCGACGTGGCACGCGAGGCGGGCGACCAACTCCTGACCGAACTGCAGGAATTGGGCCTGGAGGACACCGGCTCGATCGCCGCCGAGAACATCGACCTGTCACTGTCCCGGCGAGCCGACCGGGCCGAGGCGGAGGCGCCGGGCGAAGCCGCCGACGCGGTCCTGTGGGAGCACCTGGTCGAGGCGACTCACGAGGAGTCGACCCTCTCGGTCACCTACGTCGCCTTCATCACCCTGGCCACGATGATCGCGGCCTGCGGTGTGGTGCTCGACAACGCGATCCTGATCGTGGGCGCGATGGCGGTCGGCCCGGAGTTCGGCCCCCTGGCCGGCATCTGCACGGCGGCCGTGCAGCGCGCGCCGCGCCTGGCCCTGCGTTCCCTGGTCGCCCTGCTGGTGGGCTTCGCCGCGGCGATGGCGGTGACGGCGGGCTTCAGCCTCTTCATGGACGCCGTGGGCCTGTTCACCAAGGACCAGCTGGAGGGCGACCGTCCGAACACGGGATTCGTCTACGCCCCGGACTGGTTCTCCTTCGTGGTGGCGGTCCTCGCCGGTGCCGCCGGCACCCTCTCCCTCACCTCGGCGAAGTCGGGCGCCCTGGTCGGCGTCGCCATCTCGGTCACCACCGTCCCGGCCGCCGCCAACGCGGCCGTGGCCCTGACCTACGGCGACACCAACCAGACCCTGCGCTCCTCGGAACAACTCCTGCTGAACCTGCTGGCCATCGTCCTGGCGGGAACCCTGACCCTGCTGGTGCAGAAGTGGCTCTGGTCGCTGACGAGGAGGCGTCAGACGACGCCCCACCCGCCGGCCGGGGCGAAATCCGCCCCGCGGGCCTAGTAGGGCTTGGTCATCTTCACTCGTGGGTGGCGTGTCTGTTTGTTCGTGGGTGTCGTTGTGCTGGTGTGACACCTGAGGAGATGGCCGGGGT
>NZ_JBFBCB010000045.1:0-64734 GCF_040682975.1 Streptomyces sp. NPDC051051 | reverse complement strand
TATCGGGGCGACCCTCCGCCTTGCGATCGCACGCACCAGACGCCGCCGGGCCTGCCCTTCGGGCAGACGACGCTACTTTCGAAACACGCCCTAGCTCTCGCCCGCGAAGTCCCGAAGGGCGCGTTCCACGATGGCCTCCAGCTGCTCGTGGTGCGCGCCCTTCCAGTACGCCCGCCCGCAGTCCAGGCACCGCGCGAACACGTCGTACGACTTCCGGGTGCCGCCCTTGAGCTGGTCGGCGACCTCCTCCTTGGTGGCCTCGCGCAGCAGCCCGTTGCAGGCGGTGCAGCGCGTCCAGGGGCGCAGCTCGGGGGCGAACCGGTCCAGGACGTCCCGGAGCTGCTCCTCGGGGCCGGTGCTGTAGACGAAGGCGCCCGCCCACAGCTCACGGCGGCGCAGCAGACCGCGGTCGCGGCTCAGCATCACCCGCCGCTCGGCCGCCGAGCGGGCCGCGAGCGCCGGGTCGCCGATGTCGGCCGACTCGTACGCCGTGTCCACGCCGAGCAGCCGCAGCCGGCGGGCGAGGGTGCCGAGGTGGACGTCGAGGAGGAAGCGCAGCGGGGCGCCCGGCACCCGCTGGGGGCGGGCGACGGGGCGCACGTCCACCGACTCGCCGTCGGCCGGGACGTGCGAGACCGGTACCTCGCGGCCGTCGACGAACAGGGTGCCGACCTCCGTGAGGGGCACCCCGAGGGACTCGACGACATGGCCGAGGGTGGAGACGCCGTCGACGGCGAGGGCGGTGGCGCCGGCCCGCCGGGCGGGCGGGACGAACAGGGCCAGCTCGGGGGCGACTTCGACGCGGATCTCGGGTGCGTTCACCTGGTCAGGATGGCACGGGGAGGCGGCGGGACCTCAGGGATTTTCCTTGCCGAGGCCGTGTTCCAGGACGTTCAGCGCGCGGTCGACGAGGGCGGCGAAGTCGCCCTGGTGGCCGTTCTCGGCCCAGTACAGGGAGGCCTCCATCAGGCCGCCGACGAAGGACATCGCGTAGACGCGGACCTCCAGGCTGTCGGGGTCGCGGCCGGTGCGCTCGGCGAGCGCGACGCAGATCGTGCGGCCGGTGACCGACATGCTCTCCATCATCCGCGAGCGCACCGCCGGGACCTCGACCATCAGCCGGGTGCGCAGCCGCGCCACGCGCGGCTCCTCCGCGACGCCGACCCGCGCGGCCGCCAGCATCACGTGCCGGATGGTGTCCGTCCACGGCTCGTCCGCGGGCCGGGCCCGCAGTTCCTCCCTCAGGACCGGGTCGTACTCGTCCGTGAGGACGATGTCCTCCTTGGTCGGGAAGTAGCGGAAGACGGTCGACGGCGACACCTCGGCCCGCTCGGCGATCTGCTCGACCGTCGTCGCCTCGTACCCCTGCTCCTCGACCAGCGCGTACATCGCGGAGCGGATCGCCTCGCGCGTCTTGATCTTCTTGCGTTCGCGGAGCCCGAGGTGGGGGCGGTCGGCGGGGGAGAGCGGGGAGCGTGCGGCCGTCATGGTGGTCATTGTCGGGGATCGGCCTTCGGAGCGACCAGGTCAGGGGCGTGGGCGGGGGTCCGGTTACCGCGCACGGTCCCCGGCAGGGACGCGGCCGCCGGCGGGGGGACGACGTACGCGTCCGCAGTCCCCCCGCTGCTGGACGCCGGGGGGACTCCCAGCCGCTCCCCTCGGAGGCGCCGAGGTCACGAGCTGTCCTTTCGCGCGCACGGAAAAGGGCCACGGCTCGAAAGCCGTGGCCCTGGGGAGGGGGTGGGGAGCTATCCGTGCTGGTAGGCGACCAGCGAGATGCCCACGTAGTGCGTGATGAACGCGGCCAGGGTGAGGGAGTGGAACACCTCGTGGAAGCCGAACCAGCGGGGTGACGGGTTCGGGCGCTTGATGCCGTAGATCACGCCGCCCGCGCTGTAGAGGAGGCCGCCGACGATGACCAGGACCAGCACGGCGATCCCGCCCGTGCGCATGAAGTCGGGCAGGAAGAAGACGGCCGCCCAGCCCATCGCGATGTAGCAGGGCGTGTACAGCCAGCGCGGGGCGCCGACCCAGAAGACCCGGAAGACGATCCCCGCCGCGGCGGCGGCCCAGATGCCCCAGAGCAGCACCTCGCCCTTGGCGCCCGGCAGGAGCAGCATCGTCAGCGGCGTGTAGGTGCCCGCGATGATCAGGAAGATGTTGGCGTGGTCCAGGCGGCGCAGGACGCCGTCCATGCGGGGGCTCCAGTCGCCCCGGTGGTAGAGCGCGCTCACGCCGAACAGCAGGCAGGCGGTGAGGGCGAAGACGCCGCAGGCGATACGGCCCCTCGTGGAGTCGGCGAGTGCGGTGAGCACGAGGCCCGCGACCAGGGCGGCGGGGAACATGGCGAGGTGCAGCCAGCCGCGCAGCCTGGGTTTGACCGGATGCGGCAGGGAGAGCGCGACGGGACCGCGGCCGGCGGCCGGCGTGTCCGTACGCGCGTCGGGGGCGGACGCAGTCATGCGTTCCATCGTACCTACGGAACCGTAAGTTACGGCTCGCCGGGGTGAGGTGAACGACGGGGATGGTCATCGTCTCATGCCCCCGATCGGGCGCCCGGGGGTGCGGCGGGCGTCGGCGGGGGCGTACGTGGCGAGCCTCACGCCGCTCATCTGTGACGCCCTCTGGACAGATGCACGCACACGTCGGATGATCAAATGAGTGCGGTCGGCACCGGATGAGCGCTCAGCAGCTCGCTGCGAAGCATCCGGGTCGCGGCCCCCACGGGGCAAAAAAGGAAAAAATCCCTCACCTAGGAGCGATCGTGGCGCGCGACATCGCGGCTCCCCCCGTCATCCCCACCCAGCACCAGGAACTGATCTCGTGGGTCAACGAGATCGCCGAACTGACGCAGCCGGACAACGTGGTCTGGTGTGACGGATCCGAGGCCGAGTACCGGCGGCTGTGCGAGGAGCTGGTGGAGAAGGGCACCTTCCGCAGGCTCGACCCCGTCAAGCGCCCCGACTCCTACTACGCGGCGTCCGACCCGACCGATGTCGCCCGGGTCGAGGACCGCACCTTCATCTGCTCCGAGAAGGAGGAGGACGCGGGCCCGACCAACCACTGGAAGGCCCCCGCCGAGATGCGGGAGATCTTCGCCGGTGAGAAGGGCGTCTTCCGCGGCTCGATGAAGGGCCGGACGATGTACGTCGTCCCGTTCTGCATGGGCCCCCTCGGCTCGGACCTCTCCGCGATCGGCGTCGAGATCACCGACTCCGCCTACGTCGCCGTGTCCATGCGCACCATGACCCGCATGGGACAGCCCGTCCTCGACGAACTCGGCTCCGACGGCTTCTTCGTGCGTGCCGTGCACACGCTCGGGGCGCCGCTGGCCGAGGGCGAGGCGGACGTCCCCTGGCCGTGCAACACCACCAAGTACATCTCGCACTTCCCCGAGACCCGCGAGATCTGGTCCTACGGCTCCGGCTACGGCGGCAACGCCCTGCTCGGCAAGAAGTGCTACGCCCTGCGCATCGCCTCCGTCATGGCCCGCGACGAGGGCTGGCTCGCCGAGCACATGCTGATCCTCAAGCTGACCCCGCCGCACGGCGAGCCGAAGTACGTCGCCGCCGCCTTCCCGAGCGCCTGCGGCAAGACGAACCTCGCCATGCTGGAGCCGACCACCCGCGGCTGGACCGTCGAGACCATCGGCGACGACATCGCCTGGATGCGGTTCGGCGAGGACGGCCGGCTGTACGCCATCAACCCCGAGGCGGGCTTCTTCGGCGTCGCGCCCGGCACCGGTGAGCACACCAACGCCAACGCGATGAAGACGCTGTGGGGCAACGCGGTCTTCACCAACGTCGCCCTCACCGACGACGGCGACGTGTGGTGGGAGGGCATGACCGAGGAGCCGCCCGCCCACCTCACGGACTGGAAGGGCAACGACTGGACCCCGGAGTCGGGGACCCCGGCCGCCCACCCCAACGCCCGCTTCACCGTCCCCGCCTCGCAGTGCCCGATCATCGCGCCCGAGTGGGAGGACCCCAAGGGCGTGCCGATCTCGGCGATCCTCTTCGGCGGCCGGCGCGCCACCGCCGTACCGCTGGTGACGGAGTCCTTCGACTGGAACCACGGCGTCTTCCTCGGCGCCAACGTGGCCTCCGAGAAGACCGCCGCCGCCGAGGGCAAGGTAGGCGAGCTGCGCCGCGACCCCTTCGCCATGCTGCCGTTCTGCGGCTACAACATGGGCGACTACATGGGCCACTGGGTCGACGTCGCCAAGGACAAGGACCAGGCGAAGCTCCCGAAGATCTACTACGTCAACTGGTTCCGCAAGGACGACGACGGCAGGTTCGTCTGGCCCGGCTTCGGTGAGAACTCCCGCGTCCTGAAGTGGATCGTGGAGCGCCTGGACGGCAAGGCCGAGGGCGTCGAGACACCGATCGGCATCCTGCCGGCGCCGGGCGCCCTGGACACCGAGGGCCTCGACCTGGACGGGAAGGACCTCGACTTCCTCCTCACCGTCGACAAGGAGATCTGGCGCGAGGAGGCCGCCCTGATCCCCGACCACCTCAACACCTTCGGCGACCACACGCCGAAGGAGCTGTGGGACGAGTACCGCGCTCTGGTGCAGCGCCTGGGCTGACCAGCCCCCCATACGCCGCGGCCGGTTCCGATTGTGCCCTGACCAGCAACATCGTCACGGCCGGCCGCGGTGACAGCACCACGGACCGGCGAGGCCCCGCACAACGGCGTGGGGGGCCCAGGGCCTGTCGTCGCCCACCCGTCAGCCCCGACGGGACGGGCGGCGGCAGGCCTTCGCCCTTGTCACGCCCTACTTCGAGCGGTCCTCCAGGTACCGGGTGTGCGCCTCCTGCCGCCGCGCCTCCGTCTCGCGCAGTCCCGCCGCCAGCCGCTCCGCCTCCTCGTGCAGCAGCGCCAACTGCCGCTCCAGGTGCCGCTCCGGCGGTTCCTGGCCCGGTGCGAGCCGCGTCCACCAGCGGGTCCGCACGAACGTGTCGACCGCCTCCGGCACGTCCTGACGCACCGCCCGCGACAGCGCGTGCACCGCCTCCGGGTCCTGGGCGAGGATCTCGGTGACCCAGCCCGGGTCCAGCAACGCGGCCAGCAGCTCCGTCAGTTCGGTGAGCCGGCCGGCCGCCGCGGGCGGCAGTTCGACGTCCGCGAGGTAGCCCTGAATCCGGCGGAAGTCGTCCCGCACCTCGTCGAGCTGCGCGGAGGGGTCCGGGAAGTCCGGCGGCGCGGGCCGTTCCGGCGGCGCGATCAGCGCGCCCGCCCCGTACAGGCCGACGACCACGACCGGCCAGTACGGCCCGGCCACGCCCGTGAAGGTCAGCACCAGGCCGGCCAGCCCGCATCCGCTGCCGGCGATGTTCTTGCGGGACTCCAGATAGCCCACGAACCTACTGGTAGCCACGGATCTCCTCGAAGGCGCCGTCCAGCGAGCCCTGCCGGGCGTCGAAGAGGCGGCCGCCGGTCAGCTCGGCGATGTGCTCCAGTTCCGCGCGGTCGGAGTCGCCGAACAGGATGGGGAAGACGGGGATGTTCCGGCGGTCGCCGGACAGCCGGCGGTAGAAGGCGTCGAAGTCGCCCGCGTCGGCGCCCGCGGTGTTCTCGCCGTCCGTCATCAGCACGATCGACGTGAACGTGCCGGTGCCGGTGCCGAGATGGTCGTACGCCTTCTCCAGGGAGGTGAAGATCGCGGTGTCGCCGTCGGCCTCCAGGCTCTCGGTGTCGCCGCGGATCGCGGCGAGTCCCCGGTCCGGGTCGGCGGGGTCGACGACGTGCGTGCGCACGCTCTTCACGTCCGAGCCGAACGGCATCAGGGTGACCTCCTCGCGGTCGCGGAAGTCGCCGGTGAGGCCGGCGAGGGCCGCCTTCAGCCCGTCGAGGCGGCCGCCCTCCATCGATCCGGAGGTGTCGAGGACGTACACCGTCCGCGAGGGGCGGCGCAGCTCGTTCTCGTAGGCGTCGAGCAGGCCGTCGGCGACGGACCGGGTGCCGGGGAAGGGCAGTTCGCGCCGCCGGCCGGTGTCGAGGCCCGCCGCGGGCGGCACGGAGGCGACGACCGGACGGCGGTGGGTGCGGTCGGTGATCAGCCGCTGCACGGCGTCCGTGCGCAGCGCCTCGGCCACCCGGCGCACGTCCTCGCGGGTCGTCGCGCCGGTGCCGGAGAGGGAGGAGAGGGGGTAGTCGGCGGTGACGACGCCGTCCGTCGGGCGGATCACGGTCAGGTCCGGGATGCCCTCGAGGACGGACTCGTAGTTGAGCAGTGCGTCGACGTCACCGCGGCGTGCGTACGCGTCGGCCAGCCAGCCCGAGGAGCCCGAGGTCAGCTTCTGCCCCTGGAAGAACTCCTTCAGCCGGGGACGGGCCTTGGTCACGTCCGCGTCGGTGAGCGCGGACTGGGCGCCGGAGAGCGCGGAGGCGACCGAGACCAGTGTGGAGAAACCGGAGTTGGAGCGGGCCGGGTCGGTCATGCCGTAGGTGAGCCGCCCGTCCCGGACGGCCCGGTCGATCTGCGACCAGGTGACCTCGGCCGGCTTCCAGCCCAGCTTCCGGGCCGTGGCGGTCCGGACGCCGACGGCGACCGGGCTGGACATGACGGGGGTCTCCGACAGGACCCGCTTCGCCGCGTCCGGGCGCAGCCGCAGATAGTCGTTGGAGGACAGCCAGACGGCGTCGTAGCGGCCGTCGGCCTTGCCGCCGGCCAGCAGGTCCACGGCGTCGAGGGTGCCCATGTAGGTGGGCCGGAGCGTGACCCCGGTGTCCTTCGCGACCCGCTCGAAGACCGGTGTCATGTCGCTGAGTTCGCTGGAGGCCAGGACGCGCAGGGTGCCCGGCTCGGGGGCGCCCGCGTCCTTCTCCTTCCCCTTCTCCTGGGCGGCCGTGCACGCGGTCAGCAGGGCGACGGCGGCGAGCAGGGCGGCGGCCGGCCGTCTCATCCGAGGCCCCCTTCCAGCGCGCCCTGCGAGCGGCTGCGGTCCAGACGGGCGCTCGCCTGCCGGAGTTCGGAGGTCAGGTTCTCCACCGTCACCGCCATCGCCTCGGTGGCCTGCACCTTGTACGTGTCGATGGCGTCGAGGGTGCGGTAGATCTGCTGGAAGGCGGTCCGCAGGGTCTCGGCCCCCACCGCCGGGTCGGCCGCGATGCGCTGGATCTCCCCGCTCTGCGTCGCCAGCATCTCCGCGTTGCCCCGGATCAGGTCCTCGGTGGTCCCGCGCAGGGCGTCGACCTGCTCGGCGACCTTCTTCTGGTTGTCCAGCGCCGAGGCCAGCATCACGGAGATCCGCAGCGCCGACACGGTCGTCGTGGCCGCCCGGTCGACCCCCTTGATCAGCTCGTCGTTGTTGCGGCGTACGACGTCCATGGCGAGGTATCCCTGTGCGCACACCGCGAGCTGGGTGAGCAGATCCTGGTGCTTCTGCCGGACCGGGAAGAGGACGTCGGCGCGCAGGGTGTCGGCCTGCGCGGGGTCGGTGGCCCCGACGCCGGCGACGTGCCGCTCGACGGCGTCGTCCAGGGCCTCGGTCAGGACGACGTACTCCTGGAGCTTGCCCATGGTCTCCCACAGGCGGACCCGCTCGGTCTGCAGTGCGGCGTTGTCGCGGCGCAGTTCGTCCTGGCCGCCCCGCAGCGAGCCGACGATGTTGTTCAACGTGCCTTGCGCGGAAGCGTACTTGGCGACGTGGTCGCGCAGCCGGTTGCCGCCGGGAAGCCGGGACAGGAACCTGCGGCCCTTGCTCGCGGGCAGGTCCCGCGGGTCCAGGTCCTCGACCACGCGCCGCAGTTCGACGAGCGAGCCGGCCACCTTCGACGAGGCGTCCCCGCCCTTGTCGGGCAGGCTGCGCACGGTGCGCTCCAGCATCCGGTTGGACTGCGTGGTCGCGGTGCGCATCTCGCCGGCGCCCAGCGCGGTGATCTCGCCGACCTTGCCGGCGAACTCGGGCGAGCGGGCGTCCAGGGCGGCCAGGCCGTCGACGTACGCGGCGGCCTTGGCGGCCATGTCGGTGCGGACCCGGTCGTCGACCGGCACGAGTCCGCCGGCCCTCTCCCGCGGCACGGCCGTCACGACCTCCGGCGGGGTGAGGGTGAAGTCGCTTTCTGCGGTGCTCACTTGGCGTGTCCCCCTTGTCCGCGCGCCCGTCGCGCCAGTTCGTGCAGCACCGCGGAGGTGGGCACGGGCGCCTGGCGGACGCCGGTCAGCTGCTGCTTGAGATAGGCGGTGCGCTGCGCGGTGGCCGCCGCGAACTCGGCGAGGTCGCCCTGCGGACGGAAGCCGTGCCGCACGGCCAGCTTGCGCAATCGCGGTTCGCTGCCGAGGAGTTCGGCGACGTCCTTGCCCCGCTCGGTGAGCGGTACGACGGTGTGGTCGCTGTTGACCGTGGTGTCCGGGTAGAGGAGGACCAGGTCCTCGGGGTCGGGCTGCCCGTCGAGGAGAGCGGCCACCTGGGACTCGTAGACGAGGACGAGGGGATTGCCGGCGCCGCTGACGAAGTCCCGGAAGGCCGCGTCGGTGCTGGACTGCTGGGCACCCTGCACGCTGACCAGCTTGCGCAGCAGCGGCGCGGTCCCCGCGATCTCGCCGTCGCTCGCGACCACCTTGCCGCCGTTGGCGACGTAGGAGGCGGCGGCCAGGTAGAGGGCACCGGAGTTGGAGCTCTCCGGGTCGGTGCTGGAGATGTAGAGGGTGCCGGTCAGCTCCCCGTACGCCGCGGCGCCCTCGAGCTGCTGCCAGGTGCGGTCGTGTCCGGCCGCGTCGAGGAAGGCGGCCATGTCCAGCGTGCCGCGGCTCTTTCCGTCGAGCGTGGCCAGCCCGTTCCCGGCGAGCACCTCGGCGGCCCCGCGGTGGGCCACGACGACGAGCGGCGAGTAGAACGGGCGGGGGAGGGTCCCCGTGACCTTGTACTTGGCGGCGAGTTCGGCGGCGGGCGCCTGGCTGGACGGGAAGGCGAGGTCGAATCCCGCCAGGTCCAGTCCCTCCATGGCCCAGGACCCGGAGGTCTCGGCCCGCACGGTGTAGCCCTTGGCGGCGAGGGCCTTCACCACGTCCGGATCCGCGAAGAACTCGGCCTTCTCCGATCCGATGACCATCCGCACGGTCTTCGTTGCCGTGCCTGTCTCCTCGTTGTCCCGGCCTGCGACGACGGCGGCCACCACGCCACCGATCAGCAGCACCGCGAGGACGATTCCTGCGATACGTCTCACGCCGGGAGCGTGCTCCCGGAATCGCACATTCCCGGGTGACCGGGATGAACGGAGGGTGAAGGACCGGACCCGGAATGCAACAGGAACCGGCCCTTCCTGTTGTGGACCTGCGGCCGTCGGGGCCTGGCTCAGTTCGCGCTGTTCCCGGCCTTGCCGTAGCGGCGGAAGTCGGCGGTGTCGACCGTCCAGGGGCCGAAGGGGACTCTGTCGCCGTAGATGTACGGGTCCTTGCGCGTGTACCGGCCCTTGCAGGGCTCGGAGTGCACCTCGACGGTGCCGGTGCGCGGGTCCACGATCAGGTAGTGCTCGATGCCCATGGCAGGGTAGTCGGCGAGCTTTTCGATGTAGGCGTTGTTCGGGTTGGACGGCGAGATGATCTCGACGACCGCGAGCACCTGCACGGCGTCGACGGCGAGACCCTCTTCGTCAAGGGCATCCTCGGGGATGACGGCGGCGTCGGGGAGACGCATGCGGCCGATACCGGGGTGCTCGATCTCGGGGCCGTTCGCACAGATGTACCCCGGGTGGGTACTGAGAAGTTGTACGTCCAGTTGCTTGCAGATGCGGCGGATCGTGCCCTCATGGCGCTTCGACGGGCACATCGTGGCCAGTATCGGGCCGGACGGGCCGATCTCGACGCTCCAGGCCCCTTCGAGGCGCTCGGCGTAGGCCCCGAGTTCCTCGGCGATCGCGCGCATCTTCGCGTACTCCATGCCCATGCACTCAGAGTACGGAGACTGTGGCGCCCGGTCCGCGCGTCGCTGCGGGTGCACGCGGACCGGGGCCGTTCGGGGGGACCCGGTGGGGTCAGGCGGTGGCGGTCAGGGTGTCGGCCGCCAGGGCCGCGGTGTGGGCGTCCATGCGCTCGGCCGCGAGGATCGCCGCGGCCGTGTCGGCGCGGGACGCGGCGACGACCAGAGCGCGTCCGGCGAGGGTGTGGGCCCGGCGGTGCAGGGCCGCGGACCGGGTGGTGCCGGCGGTCGTGGTGCGGACCGGCGGCCTGCCTCCCCGCAGCCGGGCGACCTGCTGCGCGAGCCGTTCGGCCGCGGTGTCCAGGTCGCAGGACGGGGTCCGGGCGCGCAGTTCGTCGGTGACGGCGAGCAGTGCCGCGAGATGGCCCGCGAGCTGGATGTCCAGCTCCTCCTCGCGCGTCCGGTGGGGGAAGTCGGAGGTGCCGGCCATCGTGCTGTGCACCGACTTGGTGCGGATCGGTTCGTACATGAGATGGCCTCCCGTGTGCTGACAGGAAACCATCCTAGCTTGGAATTCGTCTAAAGTTGAGTTGATCTCGGGAGCGGATGCGGCCGCTCACCGGGCGTGACCGGGCCCGGCCGTCGGGGACGTCCCTCAGGGCTGGCCGTAACCTTCCAGGAAGCGCCCGATCCGTCCGACCGCGTCCCGCAGATCCGTCACCGTGGGCAGCGTGACCACCCGGAAGTGGTCGGGTTCCGGCCAGTTGAAGCCGGTGCCCTGCACCACCATGATCTTCTCCTGGCGCAGCAGGTCGAGGACCATCCGCCGGTCGTCCTTGATCTTGAAGACCGACGGGTCCAGGCGCGGGAAGAGGTACAGCGCCCCCTTCGGCCGCACGCACGTCACCCCCGGGATCTGCGTCAGCAGCTCGTACGCCGTGTCCATCTGCTCCTTGAGCCGCCCGCCCGGCAGTACCAGCTCGTTGATCGTCTGCCGCCCGCTGAGCGCGGCCACCACCCCGTGCTGACCCGGCATGTTCGCGCACAGGCGCATGTTCGCCAGTATCGTCAGGCCCTCGATGTAGGAGTCGGCGTGGGCGCGCGGCCCCGAGATCGACATCCAGCCCACCCGGTACCCGGCCACCCGGTACGCCTTCGACATGCCGTTGAAGGTGAGGGTGAGCAGGTCCGGCGCGACCTTGGCGGTCGGGGTGTGCGTGGTGCCGTCGTAGAGGATCTTGTCGTAGATCTCGTCCGAGCAGACCAGCAGGTTGTGCCGGCGGGCGATGTCGGTCAGGCCCCGGACCATCGCCTCGTCGTACACCGCGCCCGTCGGGTTGTTCGGGTTGATGATGACGATCGCCTTGGTGCGGTCGGTGACCTTGCGCTCGATGTCCGCGAGGTCCGGCATCCAGTCGGCCTGCTCGTCGCAGCGGTAGTGCACGGCGGTGCCGCCGGAGAGCGCCACGGCGGCGGTCCACAGGGGGTAGTCGGGCGCCGGGACGAGGACCTCGTCGCCGTCGTCCAGCAGGCCCTGCATCGCCATCACGATCAGCTCGGAGACGCCGTTGCCGATGAAGACGTGCTCGACGTCCGTCTCGATGCCCAGCGTCTGGTTGTGCATGACCACGGCGCGGCGCGCGGCCAGCAGGCCCTTGGCGTCGCCGTAGCCGTGCGCCGAGGAGACGTTGCGGAGGATGTCCTCCAGGATCTCCGGTGGGCAGTCGAAGCCGAACGCGGCCGGATTGCCCGTGTTCAGCTTGAGGATGCGGTGCCCCGCCGCCTCCAGACGCATCGCCTCTTCGAGAACCGGGCCCCGGATCTCGTAACAGACATTGCTGAGCTTGGTCGACTGGATCACCTGCATGTCTGGGAGCTTACGGCTCGGTAACGCTCCTCGGGGCGTGTTTTCCGCCACGTGAGACGTCGGGTTTGCGGCGATATCGCCGCCCGCTGTCCCGGAGCGCCCCCGCCTCTCTACAATCCCCGGCCATGTCCAGGCCAGGTGAGAGCGCGAACCCCCCGGTTCAGCCGAACGTGTACCTCCCGTACGCCGAGACCGACCCGCCGCCCTACGAGGCGTACCGGGATCCGGCCGCGGCGCACGGGTGGGAGAACGCCTACGACGAGACGAGCGAGCTGCCGCGCGTCGCGGAGGTGCCCGGCCCGCAGGGACGCGACCCGCAGGTCTTCGATCCGCAGGTCTCCGACCCGCAGTCGTCCGGCGGCCGCGCGGACCGTCGGCGGGCCGCCCGGCGGCCCCGGCGCGCGCTCGCCGCCGTCGGCGCGGTCGGTGCCGTCTCCGTGGCCGCGCTGGTCGCGGGCTTCGCGTTCTCCGGATCGCCGGACGACGCGGAGCAGGGGCGGCCGGCGGACACCCGGTCGGCTCCGGTGGAGACGGCCGGAGCGGGGGTCGAGGAGTCCCCGTCCCCCACCCGGGGGACGGACGCCGGGCCGACGGCCGGGACGTCCCCCACCGCGGCCCGGCCCACTGCCTCGTCGGACACCGAGGTCTCCGGGCCGACGGCGGCGGCGTCCCCTTCGGCGGCCCCCGCGACGAGCTCCGCACCCGCCGAGGCCGGTACCACCCCGACGGCCGACTCCGGCAGGGGGAATGCCAAAGGGCGTGGCAAAGGGCAGAGGTAGAGGGGGCCGGGAGAGCGCCGGCCCGCCCTGAACCGTCCGGCGTACCGGCCGCCGCCGGCGACCCCGCCCGCCTGCTCGTGGGCCTTGCCTGCCCGGCGGTCCCGGACCGCGTCCCTCGCCGGCGTGCACCGGCTCGCGCCGGCCCCGCGAGCCCCTGTCGGTCGACGGCGCCTCCCGGCCGGCCCCGTGGCGGATGCCCGCCGGCGGCCGGCCGGTCCCGCCGGCGCCGGGCGACTCCGTGAGGGCTTCGAGGCGGCTCCCGCCTGCTTCCGGCGTCTTCCCGCGGCTGAAAAGTGATCCTTGTCCTCCCCCCTCCCTGCGCTAACAATGCGCATGACAAAAAGCGCGCTTGATCCGTCGCGCGTGACACAGCACCGGCGGCCGGAAGATCTCCGGTCGTCCTGTCGTCAGAGGGGACCCCCCACATGAGAAAGCCTCTCGTCGCCGCGCTCATCGCCCTGGCCATCGCCGGGGCCGGCGCGGCGCCCGCGGTCGCGGCGCCCGTGAGCGAGGCGCCCGCCGGCGAGGCGTCGGCGGTCGTGAACACGGCGCCGGCCGTCGCGGACGCGGCGGACACGAAGGCGGCCGCGTCACCGTCCCTGCAGGCCGTCACCCTGGCCGGGACCGTGGCGCTGAGCAACTGTTCCGGCTCCCTGATCCGCTTCCCGAACTCCCTGGACACCGCCCCGGCACTGGTCCTCACCAACGGCCACTGCCTGGAGACGGGATTCCCGACGCCGGGCCAGGTCCTCGTGAACCGGACCTCCAGCCGCACCTTCGGGCTGCTCAACTCCGCCGGCACCCGGGTCGCGACCCTGCGCGCCGGCAAGCTCGCCTACGGGACGATGACCGACACGGACGCGGCGGTCTACCAGCTCACCAGCACGTACGCGACGATCCGCAGCTCCTACGGCATCAGCGCGCTCACCGTGCAGGACACGCACCCCACCGCCGGCACCGCGATCACCGTCGCCTCCGGCTACTGGAAGCGGCTCTACAGCTGCAACATCGACGGGTTCGTGTACCGCGTCAAGGAGGGCGACTGGACCTGGAAGGACTCGGTCCGCTACACCCCCGCCTGCCAGACCATCGGCGGCACCTCCGGCTCGCCGGTGGTCGACCAGGCCACCGGCAAGGTCGTGGCCGTCAACAACACCGGCAACGAGGACGGCGGGTCCTGCACGGTGAACAACCCCTGCGAGGTCGACGCGAGCGGCAACGTCACCGTCCGCCAGGGCATCAACTACGCCCAGGAGACCTACCAGTTCCCCGCCTGCTTCACGACCGGCAACCAGCTGAACCTGAGCGCCGCCGGGTGCGCCCTGCCCAAACCGTAGGGCGATCCGTAAGGCAAGCCGTAGGGCGACGCGCGGGGGCGGTCCGTCACCCGGACACGGGAGTGCGGCGGACCGCCCGTCCCGCCAGTACGTCCGTGCGCCGGCCGTCCTCGATGACGAACCGGCCGTCGACAAGGACGTACGGGATGCCGGTGGGCGGCGTGCGCGGCGCGTCGTAGGACGAGCCCGCCGCCACCGTCCGCGGGTCGAACAGGACCAGGTCCGCCCGGTACCCCTCGCGGACCAGGCCCCGGTCCGGCAGCCGCAGCCGGGCCGCCGGGCGGCCGGTGAGGTGGGCGACGCAACTCTCCAGCGACAGCACCCCCGACTCCCGCACGTACCGACCGAGGTACTGCGGGAAGGTGCCGTACGCGCGCGGGTGGGGCTTGGTGCCCTGGAGGATGCCGTCCGAGCCGCCGGTGTGCACCCGGTGGCGCATGATCGCGCGGACGTTCTCCTCGTGGCCGACGTGCTGGAGGATCGCCGTGGCGAGCCGGTCCTCGACCAGCAGCCGGCGGGCGGTCGTCCAGGGCGTCTCGCCGCGCAGCGCCGCCGACTCCCGGACCGTACGGCCGACGTACGCGTCCAGGGCGGCGCTGCCGACACCCGAGATCTCGACGGTGTCCCAGTCGACCGGCACGCCGTGGCAGCCGTCCGAGCCCACCGTCTCCAGGTCGTGCCGGATCCGCTCGGCGGTCACCTCGTCCGTCAGCCGGCGCAGGATCTCCCGCGGGCCGCCCTCGCTCGCCCAGCTCGGCAGCAGCGCCGCCAGGGTGGTGCAGCCGGCGGTGTAGGGATAGGTGTCGAGGGTGATGTCGGCCCCGGCGGCCAGCGCCTCGTCCAGCAGGGCCAGCAGCTCGGGCGCCCGGCCCTCGTTCACCCCGAAGTTCATGGTGGCGTGGGCGAGGTGGAGCGCGCAGCCCGCCCGCCGGGCCAGCTCGACCATCTCCGCGTACGCCTCCAGGGCCCCGGCGCCGTAGGAGCGGTGGTGCGGGCAGTAGTAGCCGCCGTACGAGGCCACCACCCGGCACAGCTCGGTCAGTTCGGCGTTCCCGGCGTACATGCCGGGCGTGTAGGTCAGCCCGGAGGACAGGCCGACCGCGCCCTGCTCCAGGCCCTCGGCGACCAGTTGCCGCATCCGGTCCAGTTCGCGGGGGGTCGCCTCGCGGTCGTCCCAGCCGACGACGAGCGCGCGGACCGTGCCCTGGGGGATCAGATAGGCGGCGTTGACGGCGATGCCGCGGTCCAGCCGGTCGAGGTACTCGCCCACCGACCGCCAGTCGAAGTCGACGTCGTCGCCGGGGCCGTTCCAGCCGGCGATGGACCGGCGCACCCCGTCGAGCGTGCGGTCGTCGACGGGCGCGTACGACAGGCCGTCCTGGCCCAGCACCTCCAGGGTGACGCCCTGCGCGGCCTTCGCGCCGTGGTCGGGGTCGCGCAGCAGGGCGAGGTCGCTGTGGGCGTGCATGTCGATGAAGCCGGGGGACAGGACCAGCCCCTCGGCGTCCAGTTCGCGGACCGCCTTCGGGCGCTGGCAGCCCGCGGCCGCGGCCTCCTTGACGATCGAGACGATCCGGCCGCCGTCGACCACCACGTCGGCGCGGTAGGAGTCCGCGCCCGTGCCGTCGACGACGTCCGCGTCCCGGATGACCAGAGCTTCCACGACCGGCCTCCTAGAAGAACGTACGGATGTAGTCGACGACCGTGCCGTCCGCCTCGGCGAGCGGGATCAGCTGCCACTTGTCGAAGGACGTGCACGGGTGGGACAGGCCGAGGCCCACCCAGTCGCCCACCTCCAGGTCGGCGTCCGGTGCCGTCCGCAGCCAGGCGTGCTGGTCGGACAGGGCGGTGACGTCGATGCCGGCCGCCGGGCGTTCGCCGCCGTCCCGCCGCACGACCTGAGCGACGGGCAGGTCGAGGTCGTGGGCGGCGTCCCGCTTGCCCGCGTTCACGAAGGCCTGCTCGGCGGACGGCCGGGACACCACCTGCGCCCAGAGCCGGAACGCCGGCTCCAGGGCGCCCTCCTCGGGGACGCGGTTGAAGGGCGTGATCCTCCCGTAGTGGCCGTCGTCGTGCGAGACGTAGGCGCCGGAACGCAGCAACTTCAGGACCGGCAGCGAGAGTTCGGGGATCGTGGCGAAGACGTCCGCGACCGCGTCGAACCAGGCGCTGCCGCCCGCGCTGACGACGATCTCCTCCGCGCCGGCGAACCGCCCCGCCCTGTCGAGGTCCGCGGCCAGCGCCACCAGCCGGCGCAGCCAGGCGTGCACGCGCTCCGGGTCGGCCCGCGGCACCTCGCCCTCGTAGCCGGCGACGCCCACCAGCCGCAGGGTCGGCGCGGCGGCCACCGCGTCCGCGACCGCCGCGCAGCCGGCCTCCGTGCGGACCCCCGTGCGGGCGTCCTCGCCCGCGGCCAGTTCCACGACCACGTCGAGCGGGCGGGCCGCCCCGCGCAGTGCCGCGTCCATCAGCTCCACCCCGCGCACGGAGTCGACGTAGCAGACGAAGGAGTACCCGGGGTCGGCGGCGAGGTCCGCCGCGATGCCGCGCAGGGCCGCCGGGTCCACCAGTTCGTTGGCGAGGAAGATCCGCCGGACGCCGAACGCCCGCGCCACGCGGACCTGGTGGGGGGCGGCGAGGGTGATGCCCCAGGCGCCGTGCTCGATCTGCCGCCGGAACAGCCGGGGCGCCATGGAGGTCTTGCCGTGCGGGGCGAACGCGAGCCCGTGCCGGGTCGCGTACGTCTCCATCAGCCGCAGGTTGTGCTCCAGGCGCTCGGCGGACAGCGCGAGGACGGGGGTGGTGAAACCGCCGGTGAAGAGGTTGCGGCGCTGGGCGGCCAGTTCGCCGACCGTCAGACCGTCGGCGTCCGGCGGCAGGCCCTTGAAGCGGTGGTCGACGCGCTCCTGCGCGAGCCGCGCGAGCGCTTCGGTCCCGGGATCGAGGGCCATACGAGCCTCCAGAAGTGGTGTGTTGCACTATGTGCAACGCTCATTGCGTATGCCGCTTACCGCTGTCTAACATCTCGGCCAACGCGGGGTCAACGGAGCCGACCCGCACCGACCAGGGAGCTACGACGATCGTGACCGCCGACGGACCCCGCAACGCCCCCGACGTCGTGGACGTCGTCGCGCTCGGCGAGTCCATGGTCACCTTCCTGCCCTCCCGGCCCGGCCGCCTCGCCGACGTCCCCTCCTTCGACCGGGCCATCGGCGGCGCCGAGTCCAACGTGGCCTGCGTGCTGGCCGCCGCCGGTCACTCGGCGCGCTGGGTCAGCCGCGTCGGCGCCGACGGGTTCGGCGACCACCTGGTCGAGACGATCGGGGCGTACGGCGTCGACGTCACCGCCGTCCGGCGGGACCCGGCGCGGCCGACCGGCGTGTACTTCCGCACCGCCGGGGACCGGGCGACCGACGCCCACGAGGTGGCGTACTACCGGGCCGGTTCGGCGGCCTCCGCGATGACGACGGGCAACGTGGACCTCACGGCCGCGCGGGCCGGCCGCGTCCTGCACCTCACCGGCATCACCGCCGCCCTCTCCGGGGAGTGCCGCGCACTGCTCCGCGAGCTGACGGCGCCCCGCCCCGGCCGGCCCCTGGTCTCCTTCGACGTCAACCACCGCCCCGGACTCTGGCGGGACGGCGACGATCCGCGCGTCCTGCTGGAGCCGGCCCGCGGCGCGGACCTCGTGTTCGTCGGGGAGGACGAGGCGCAGGAGGCGTGGGGCCTGCACGGGGCCGAGGCCGTCCGCCGCGCCCTGCCCGGCCCCGCCACGCTCGTCGTCAAGCAGGGCGGACACGGGGCCACCGTCCTCGGCACCGGCCGCGTCGCCTTCGTCCCCGCCCCCCGCGTCGACGTCGTCGCCGCCGTCGGCGCCGGGGACGCCTTCGCCGCCGGGTTCCTCTCCGCCACCCTGCGCGGCCTGCCGGTGAAGGACCGCCTGCGCCACGGACACCTCTGGGCCGCCGCCGCCCTGACCGTCCCCGGCGACCTCGCCGTGCCCCCGGCCCGCGACCACGCCGACCGCCTCGCCGCCCTCGACGACGAAGCGTGGGGGAGACTTCGACTCGGCCCCGGCTGGACGCAAGCCGCGGCGGCCACCGAGGAGGTACGCACCCCATGAGCCAGACCGTCGACCGCGCCCTGAGCATCCTGCCCCTGCTCGCCGAGGGCCCCGCCGACCTCGGACAGGTCGCCGACCGTCTCGGCGTCCACAAGTCCACGGCCCTGCGGCTGCTGCGGACCCTGCACGAGCACGGGCTCGTCTACCGGCAGTCCGACCAGCGCTACCGGCTCGGCGCCCGCCTCTTCGCCCTCGCCCAGGAGGCGATGGAGAACCTCGACATCCGCGAGATCGCCCACCCCCACCTGGCACGGCTCAACGAACGGTGCGGACACACCGTGCACCTCGCCGTGTACGAGGAGGGCGAGGTCCTCTACATCGACAAGGTGGAGAGCCGCTACCCGGTGCGGATGTACTCGCGGATCGGCAAGCCGGTCGCCATCACCGTCGCCGCGGTCGCCAAGCTGCTCCTGGCCGACCTGCCCGAGCCCGAGCGGCGCACGGTCGCCGAACGGCTCGACTACCCCCTCTACACGGCCCGTTCCACCCCCGACGCGCCCGCTTTCCTGCGGGAGCTGGCGAAGGTGCGCGAACAGGGCTGGGCCACCGACCTCGGCGGCCACGAGGAGTCCATCAACTGCGTCGCCGCACCGATCCGCGGCGCCGACGGCCGGGTGGTCGCCGCGATGTCGGTCTCCGCGCCGAACGTCGTCGTCACCGCCGACGAACTCCTCACCCTGCTCCCGCAGGTGCGCCGCACCGCGGACGACATCAGCGGCGAGTACTCCGGCAGGACCTGAAGCGAAGGACACCGTACGACCATGACCGACAAGACCGCGCTCACGCCGAAGACCCACACCGCTCCGCCCGCGAAGTTCTCGCACGGCGTGCGGAAGGGCAACATCCTCCAGGTCGCCGGGCAGGTCGGCTTCCTGCCCGCCGAGGAGGGCAGGCCCCCCACACCGGCCGGCCCCACCCTGCGCGAGCAGACCCTCCAGACCCTCGCCAACGTCAAGGCGATCCTGGAGGAGGGCGGCGCGAGCTGGGACGACGTGATGATGATCCGCGTCTACCTGACCGACGTCGACCACTTCGCCGAGATGAACGACCTCTACAACGCCTACTTCGAGGAGCAGGCGCTCACCGCCCCGCCCGCCGCGCGCACGACCGTCTACGTCGGTCTCCCCGCGGGCCTCCTCATCGAGATCGACGCGCTCGCCGTCCTCGGCTGAGCCCTCGACCGAACCCCCGGCCGATCCCGGCTCCCCGACGACCCGCGAACTCCCGCCCCCCGCAGCCCACTTCGCGCACCCCGCACGCCGCAACCCACTTCGCGCACCCCGCACCCCGCACGACGGCACGGCGGCCCCCGACCCGGGGGCGCGCCGTGCCGCGATCCGCCCTGCCCGAAAGCTCCATGCACCCACGCAGAGGACCCCCGAATGCCCCACCCCCTGGCGGCCGCCGCCGAAGCCCCACCCCACACCGGCGGACTGCTCCTGCTCATCGACGGCACGGCCGGACTGCTCACGGTCGCCGCCCTCGGCATCGCCCTGCTGCTCGTCCTGATCATCAAGGTCAGGCTCCAGCCGTTCGTCGCCCTGCTCGCCGTCTCCATAGCCGTCGGCCTGTCGGCCGGGCTGTCCGTCACCGAACTCTTCGGCACCGTCCAGCGTTCGGAAGCCGTCTCCACCATCGAGTCGGGCATGGGCGGCATCCTCGGCCACGTCGCCGTCATCATCGGCCTCGGCACCATGCTCGGCGCGGTCCTCGAGGTCAGCGGCGGCGCCGAGGTACTGGCCTCCCGGCTCCTCGGCCTCTTCGGCGAGAAGCGGGCGCCCCTCGCGATGGGCGTGACCGGCCTCGTCTTCGGCATCCCCGTCTTCTTCGACGTCGGCATCTTCGTCCTCGCGCCGATCGTCTACGCCGCCGCCAAGCGCAGCGGCAGGTCGATCCTGCTGTACTGCCTGCCGCTGCTCGCCGGCCTGTCGATGACCCACGCCTTCCTGCCCCCGCACCCGGGCCCGGTGGCGGCCGCCGGGCTCCTCCACGTCGACCTCGGCTGGGTCATCCTCATGGGCGTCGTCTGCGGCATCCCCGCGGTCCTGGCCGCCTGGGCGTACTCCGCGTGGATCGGACGCCGCCTCTTCGTCGCCGTACCCCAGGACATGGTCGAGGCGGCGGCGGAGGCCCGGTCGGCCGTCGTCGAGGAGCAGCGGGCGCAGGGCGTCGTCCCGCGCGAGGACCCGGTGCCGCTGGGCACGGTCCTCGGCATCATCGGCACGCCGCTGGTGCTGATCCTCGCGGCCACCTTCTCCTCGATCACCCTGGACCCCTCCACCACGCGCTCGGTGATCGAGTTCTTCGGCAGCCCCTTCGTCGCCCTCACGATCGCCCTGTTCCTGGCCTACCACCTGCTCGGCATCCGGCGCGGCTGGTCCCGCAAGTCCCTGGAGACCGTCTCCACGGCCTCGCTGAAGCCGGTCGGCAACATCCTGCTGGTCGTCGGCGCGGGCGGGGTCTTCGGCGCCGTCCTCAAGGCGAGCGGCGTGGCGCAGGCCCTCTCGGACACCTTCGACGACGCCGGCCTGCCGGTGCTGGTGCTGTCGTACCTGATCTCGGTGGTGCTGCGGGTGGCCCAGGGCTCGGCGACGGTGGCGATCGTGACGACGGCGGGCATCGTGGCGCCGCTGCTCACCGGGGGCGACCACTCGCAGGCCTTCGTCGCCCTCGTCATCATGGCGATCTCCGCCGGCTCGATCTTCGCCTCGCACGTCAACGACGGCGGCTTCTGGATGGTCGCCAAGTACTTCGGCATCAGCGAGCGGGACACCCTGCGGACGTGGACCGTGCTGGAGACGGTGCTGTCCGTCGTCGGCTTCGCCGTGGCGGCCGTATTGAGCCTGTTCGTCTAGCCGCGGCCGCTTGCTCGCGTGTAGGCGTCTCATAACGAAGTTGGGGGCTGGCTGTGTCCGGCACAGGATCTTCGACCATACTGCCCGCTGTGGAGCAGCGCATAGGTTCGAGCAGCCAGCCCCTGGAGGGCGCCGGATTCGATCCGGCATTCATCCCCGGGCTCACGTCGCCCGTGACCGCGGAGCCGAAGGACGCCAGGCCGAAGGGCGACGCGGAGGAGGACGGGGCGGTCGCCGCCCCGGACGTCTCCGACGGCGCACCGGCCGAAGTGACCGCCTCGGCCGGGGAGTCGGAGGAGCCGGAGCCGGAGGCGACGCCGGACGGCCCCGTCTTCGAGGCCGCCGACCGCCGGGCGCGCATCGTCGCCGACGCCCGGGGCGTCCGCCTCCGCCTCGACGAGGAGGAGTGCGAGTTCCGCTGGGAGGAGATCGGCGCGATCGAGACGGAGACCCCGCGGTTCGGGAAGCGGTTCACCATCACGGTGCACACCCCTGACCGCCGCTGGTACCCGATCGAGATCGAGGCGACGGCCAGGGGCCGCTTCAAGGAGTGGGACGAGCAGCTGGACGCGGTCCTCGACGCCTACTTCGAGGAAGCGGCCGACCGCGAGGACTCCGCGTCCGACTCCGCGTCCGACGCCAGGCCGGACGCGGAGTCCGACGCCGACTAGCGGGCGCCGTCAGCCGCAGTACTGGGCCTGCTTGCCGATCGATCGGTACATGCAGTCCGAGTTCTCCAGCAGTTGCAGCACCGCGTCCTTGTTGCGCGCGGTCTCCCGCTCGATGACCTCGTCGGGCGGGTAGAACCCGCCGCCGCCCGACGAGCCCGGGTACATCTCGAAGGTGTACGAGAAGATCTTGTGCGTGCCCCAGAGGTAGTCGTCGATCGACCCGTCCGTGATGTACAGGTCGCTCGACTGCTCCGGGGTGTACCCGTTGCTGGCGGCCATCGACCGGCCGACCGTGGCGAAGGCGTTGCGGTCGTCCGCGGTCATCCCGGTGGCGGTGTCGGCGGTGGTGTACCCGAAGGGCCACAGCACCAGTTCGCTGTAGGTGTGGAAGTCGATGCCCGACTTGATCTGCTGGACGCCGCCCACGACCCGGCTGCGCACGAAGTCGGCGACGACCTTCACCTCGGGCGCCGACTCGGCCGCCGCACCCCGGTAGGTCTCGGAGGACGTCGAGCCCGAGGAGCCGCCGCAGCAGCCCCACCGGTAGGCCCAGTTGCGGTTGAGGTCCGTGCCGACGGCCGTGGAGCCGGAGTTGGGCTGGCGGTTCTTGCGCCACGACCGGTAGGAGCCGGTGGCGACGTCGTACTCGCCGCCGTCCGGGTTGAGGTCGGGCACGATCCAGATCTCGCGGTTGTTCACCATGCTGGTGATGCGGGAGTCGGTGCCGTAGCCGGCGCCCAGCTCGCGGATCAGGTACAGGGCCATCTCCACGGTCAGGTGCTCACGGGCGTGCTGGTGGTGGGTGAACAGCACCTCGGGCTCGGCCTCGTCGGTGCCGACGTTGTCGCTGATCTTGACGGCGACGATGTTGCGGCCCTGGTAGGAGGTGCCGATCACCCGCTTGCTGATGATGTTCGGGTAGGCCGCGATGCGCTGGTCGATCTCCGCGGTCATCTCGGCGTAGTTGTGGTAGCGCGAGTCGGCGGAGGGGAAGTCGTGGAGCCGGGTCTCGCCCTCGGCGGTGCGGTCCGGGGCGGCGCCCGGCGCGGCGACCTCGTAGCCCTGCGCGCGCAGCTTCCTGATCTGGTCCGCGCGGCCGGAGACGACGACGGTCTCCTCGTCGGCCTCGTCCACGCTCACCCCGGCCCGGGCGATCGCGGTGCGCATCTCGGGCGTGCTGTGGTGGACGTGGATCTCGTACTGGCGGATGTCGTCGGCGGAGGGTGCCGCCTGCACGGCGCCGCCGGCCGCCGCGTTCGTGGCCGTCGCCGAGATCGGCGCGGCGAGGGCGAGGGCCATCAGGGCGGCCAGCGCGGCGGTTCGTCTGCCGCCGCGGCCGCGGACGAGGCCTGCGCCGCGTGTGCGGAGTCGCATGGGGTCTCCTCGGTTCTCCAGAAGTCCGGGATCGCCGGACACGTGGGGGATGGAGCGGTGTGGAGCTGCGTGCGAGGTGCGGTGCGCCTGCGGTGCGGTGCTTCCGCGGTGCGGCGCGTCTGTGGTGCTGTGTGCTCGCTGTGCACGGGTGCGGGGTGCCGCTCATCGTCGGGGCATGACATGGTCAGGTCAAGGGTGGCCAAGGAGTCGAATGGCCGGAATCGTACGGAACGGCCCTGCCCGGAAGGGAGTTGCCGCACCGACGGCGGCCCCGCGGCGTACGCGTGACCTGCCCCGGCAAGTGCACCCGTGGGTGTGAGTCGCGCGTGCGGATGCGTACGGCCCCTTGCCGGGTCCGCCCGCTTCGGCTTTCTTGAGGGGCATGGCGGACACCACGGGAAACCCCACCGACACCGAGGCATCATCCGGCAGCGACAACCCCACCCCCCGTAAGTCGAGTTGGCGTCACATCGGTCCCGGCATCGTCGTCGCCGCGACCGGTGTCGGCGCCGGCGACCTGGTCGCCACCCTCATCGCCGGCAGCAACTTCGGCTACACCCTGCTCTGGGCGGCGGTCCTCGGCTGCCTGGTCAAGATCTCCCTCGCGGAGGCGGCCGGCCGCTGGCACCTCTCCACCGGCCGCACCCTGTTCGACGGCTGGGCGAGCCTCGGCCGCTGGACGACGTGGTTCTTCCTCGTCTACGTCGTCGTCTGGGGCTTCGTCTACGGCGCGGCCGCGATGTCGTCCAGCGCGCTGCCCCTCCAGGCCCTGTTCCCCGGCGTGATGGACCTGGAGTGGTGGGCCATCGCCTGCGGGCTGGTGGGCCTGGTGTTCGTCTGGTTCAACCAGTACGCGGTGTTCGAGAAAGTCATGACGGTCCTGGTGGGCGTCATGTTCGTGGTGACCGTCTACCTCGCGGTCCGCGTGACGCCGAACATCCCGGACGCCCTGGCGGGCCTGCTGCCCGTCCTGCCCGACGAGAAGGACTCCGTCCTCAACACCCTCGGCCTGATCGGCGGCGTCGGCGGCACCATCACCCTCGCGGCCTACGGGTACTGGGTCAACGCCAAGGGCTGGACCGACACCGGCTGGATGAAGGTGATGCGGATCGACAACCGCGTCGCCTACCTCACCACCGGCGTCTTCGTGGTCGCGATGCTGTTCGTCGGCGCCGAACTGCTGCACTCCGCGAACGTGGCCATCGCCGGTGGCGACAAGGGACTCGTGCAGCTCGGCGACATCCTCGAGGCGGAGTACGGCTCGGCCACCGCCACGTTCTTCCTCATCGGCTTCTTCGCCACCTCCTTCACCTCCCTGATCGGCGTCTGGCACGGCGTGAGCCTGATGTTCGCCGACTTCGTCGCCCGCCACCGGGCCGGCGCGCGCGCCACGGGCGCCGAGGTAGCCTCCGGCCGCCGGGAACGCTCCCGGCCGTTCCGCCTGTATCTGCTGTGGCTGACCTTCCCGCCGATGGTCCTGCTCTTCCAGGGCCAGCCCTTCCGCCTGGTCATCCTGTACGGCGTGCTGGGCGCGGCCTTCCTGCCCTTCCTGGCCCTGATCTGGCTGCTCAACTCGGCCCGCACACCGGCCGAGTGGCGCAACGGCCGGCTCAGCAACGGGATGCTCGCGGCGGCCGGGCTGCTGTTCCTGGTGCTGTGCGTGAAGCAGGTCGCGGACCAGCCGTGGTCGGAGTTCTTCTGAGCCGTGCCCGACCGGCAGCCGACCCCGGCGGACGGCGCCTGCTCACCCCGGTGCCGGCCGCGTCGACCGCGGCCGGCACCGGGGCCGGGCTCAGCCGCCCAGCACCTCCCACTGCGGGCTGAGCGCGATCTCCCGCAACCGGTCCATGGTGAGCGCCGGTTCGGGGCGCGTGGCGGCCGTCGTCTGGCTGCCGGAGTTGAAGGCGCTGACCACCACGCGCCTGCCGTCCGTACGCATCGTGTCCACGGTCCACATCACGACGCCCTCGCCGCCCTTCTCGCCCGGCCCCTGCCGCGTCGCGACACGGGTGCCGTCGGCAAGGGTCTCGGCACCGGAGCCGTACAGCGTGCCCGCCTCGTCGGACATGTCGCGCTGCATGTCGACCTGGAGGTAGCTCCTGCCCTTGCCGTCGTCCACGACGGCGTAGGCGAACTCGGTCTCGTCGTGGCCGCTGGAGACGACCTGCACGCCGTCGGGCAGCGAATCGGTGAGGATCGAGAGGATCCGTCGTCCTTCGAGACCCGTCGTGTCCGCGGCGGAGCCCGTCCCCGACGCCGTGGGCGCCGCGGCCGGCTCCGGGAGGGCGTCGGCGACCCGGCGCCACTCCTTCGCCGCGGCCAGCGACTTCAACTGCGCCATGCTCAGCGGGGGTTCGGGCCGGGAGACGGGCTCGCCCTTCTCGGCGGCGGCGTTCCACTCGCTCACGCTCACCCGCTGCCCGGCCGGAGTGACCAGGTCGACGCTCCACGCCTTGGCGTCCCCGCGTCGGTCCGGGTACTCGTACCCCCGGATCAGGGTCACCACGGACCCGTCGGGCAGGTTCTGCGTCACGCAGGTGTCCGGTACCGCGCCGGGCATCTCCAGCCCGGGGCAGGGCGTCACCACGCTCGCCGGATCGAAGGTCCCGGCTCCGCGCTGGACCCGGTCCACCACCAGCGAGACCGATCCCGCGCCCTCGCCGTCGTCGAACACCACCTGCGCGAGCGGCGGCAGCCCCAGCGGACTGTCCGTCCCGCGCGCCGCCCCGCGGGTCACCTTCCCCTCGGGGAGCAGCTTCGTGAGCGTACGGACCATGTCGTCGGCGGAGACGGCGGCGGCCGTCGGCTTGCCGGACACGTTCGCGGCGACCGAGCCGTTCCGCGGGCCGTCGCCCCCGCCGGAGGGTACGAGCAGTGCCCCGCCCACCCCCACGAGGGCGAGGCCTGCCGCACCCCCCGCGAGGGCGGCCCGCCGCCGCAGGCGCAGCCGGCGCCCGCGCACCTCGCCGGCCGCGGCGAGCGCGGCACGATCGGTGTCGAAGGTGCCGCCGGCCTGGTGCAGGGCGGCGGAGAGCCGGTCCTCGAAGGGGTCGTGGATCTGGTCGACGGGCATGGCGCACCACCGTTTCCGTGGGTCGGAGTGGTCGGAAGGACGTCGTGGGGGTGGTCGGGCCGCCCGGTGCCGGACACGGACGGACACGGGTGTACACGTACGGGGATGTGCGCGTACGACTACGAGTACGGCGGGGACGCTCAGGGACGGGCGTACTCGCCGATGTCCTCGCCCAGCAGCTCCCGCAGCCGGCCGAGGGCCCGCACGCACCGCGTCCGTACGGCGGCGGAGCTGGCGTTCATCGCACGGGCCGTCTCCTCCACGGACCGGTCCTCCCAGTACCGCAGGACGAGAACGGCCCGGTCCTTCGCGGGCAGCCGGCCGAGGGCCTGCACCAGCGTGAGCCGCAGGGGCACGTCGGCCCCCGCACCGGCCCGCTCGGGAAGGACGTCCACGGCCCGCTCACCGCTGCTGCGCTTTCGCCGGTGGGCGAGGAAGGTGCGGGTGAGGACGGTCTGCGCGTACCCGGCGGGGTTGTCGGCCCGGGAGACCCGCCCCCAGCGGACGTACAGCCTGCCGAGGGTCTCCTGCACGAGATCCTCGGCGAGGTGCGTGTCCCCGGCGGTGAGCAGACACGCGGACCGGTACAGATGCCCGGTCCGTGCCGCCGCGAACTCGGCGTACCCGTCCGCGCGGACCTGTCTCATGCCTGTTCCCCCAGTCCGGTGCGTCCCCGTGTGCTGCTCTCACCTCACTGATGCGGTGGACCCGCGGAAATGTTTCACGGTGACCGGAGGTGTCTTCACCCGTCCGCCGCCCCCGAACCGTGCGCGGGCGCGGGGCCGGGCCCCCTGGGGCAGACTGAGGACATGGCCGACCACCATGTTCCGGGCGCGCCGTCGCGGCGGTTCGGTCAGGGGCCGCGGAGCGTGGCGGAGGCCCGTCGGTTCGTGCGGTCCGTGCTGGAGGACGTCCTGTCGCCGGACGCCGTGGACACCGCCGCACTGCTGGTCGGCGAACTCGTGACCAACGCCCTGCTGCACGCCCGTACCGAGGTCGAGGTCGAGGTCGTGGTCCGGGCGGCCGGCGGTACGGTGCGCGTCGCGGTGAGCGACCGGCGGCCGGACCGCGGGCCGGTGCCGTACGCCTACCCCGCGTACGCCGGCACCGGGCAGGGCCTGGCCCTCGTCGGGCGGCTGGCGTCCCGGCACGGCGTCGACACCGGCGAAGAGACCAAGACGGTGTGGTTCGAGCTGGGGCCCGGCGCGACGCCCGACGGGACGGCGGCGCAGCCGGACGGGTGGGAGACCCCGGCTCCGCCGGTGGGCACCGGGTCCGGCGCGGTCGCGGCGTCCGGCACGGACGCGGGTCCCGGCGCGACCGTGACGCTCATCGACGTGCCCGGGGCGCTGTACTTTGCCTCCCAGCAGCACCGTCACACGCTGCTCCGCGAGGTCGCCCTGGCCCTGGCCGCCGGACACGTCCTGGGCGTCGCACCGGCAGAACTCGCCGCCGCCCAGGACATGAACCACCTGATCAGCACGAGTGTGACGGCCGCACTGCGGCACCAGGCCGGCGGAGCGGAGATCCGGTCCCTGCCGCTGTCCGTGCCGGCGGACGCGGGCCCCGCGGCGCAGGCGCTGCGCGCGGTGCTCGACCTGGCCGAGGAGGCGGCCCGTGACGGACGGTTCCTCACCCTGCCGGCCCTGCCGCGCGGTCGCGCCTTCCACGAGTGGCTGTGCGACCAGATCATCGGCCAGCTCGCCGGCGAGCCGCCCACCGCGTGGACGGTGGTGCCCCGGGAGCCGGGGTCCAGCCTGTCGGAGCCGGTCTCCTGGGACGCCGACCAGGTGCGGGCCAGCAGGGTTCCGACGATCGCCGCCGACGAGCGGGGCACGATCGTCGTGGTGAACGGACCGGCGGCGGACCTGCTCGGCTGGCACCCGGACGACCTCGTCGGCCGGCGGCTCACCACGCTCATGCCGGAACACCTCCGCCAACGCCACCGCACGGCGTTCACCTCCCTGATGCTCAGCGGGCAGCCCGGAATCCTGGGCCGCTCGGTACCGCTCCCCGCGCTGCACCGCGACGGTCGGCTGGTCCCCATCCGGCTGTTCGTCCAGTCCCAGGAGATGCCCGACGGCCGCACCGTGTTCGTGGCCCAGCTCACCCCCAGGGCGGCCGCGCCGGACGACGCCACACGCCCGCCCGGCCGGGCCCGGCCCCCGGCGCCGCAGCAGCCCGGCGGACCCGCCCCGTCGGCCGTCCCGCGGAACGAGGGCGACGGGGCGGGCATGTCGGCGCTGGAGCGGCTCTCTCTGCTGGCCGACACCGGGAACACGCTGAGCAACGCCACCGGCCTGAGCGAGGGCGTGCAGCAGGTGGCCCGGGTCCTCACCGAACGGCTGGCCGACTGGTGCGCGGTGGACCTGTTCACCGCGCGCGCCGCCCAGGTGGACCGCGTCTGCGTCGTCCGCCGCGCCCCCGGGCCGGCGGACCCGGAGGAGTACGAGGGCCGGCTTCCGCCCGTGTCACAGGCCGCCCGCGGTCCCCTGGCCCGCGCCCTGAGCGGCGCCGGCCCGCTGCTGCTCACCGAGCCCCCACCGCCGGGCCGGGCCACCAGCCCGCTGGACACCCACTACGCGGAACTGCTGCGGAGCATGGACACGCACAGCGCCGTCGTCGCCCCGCTCCGGGCACGCCGCCAGGTCATCGGCGCGCTCACCGTGGCCCGCGGCGGTGCGGAACGGCCGTTCACCGAGGAGGACCTGCCCCTGATCGACGATCTGGCGCGCGCCCTCGGCCTGGGGGTGGACAACGCCCGCTTCTACCAGGAGACGCGGAACATCGCCGAACGTCTCCAGCGCTCCCTGCTGCCCGCGCTGCCGGAGATCGACCACCTCCGGATCTCCGCCCGCTACGCGGCCTCCTCCACCACCGCCCAGGTCGGCGGCGACTGGTACGACAGCTTCGTCCTCCCCAGCGGGGACACCGCCCTGGTGATCGGCGACGTGGCCGGCCACAACCTCGACGCGGCCATCGCCATGAGCCAGTTGCGCAGCATGCTGCGCGGCATCGCCGTGGACCGGCAGGAACCCCCCGAGACGGTTCTGCGCCGCCTGGACATGGCGAACCACAGCCTGTACCAGGAGGCCACCGCCACCTGCATCTACGGACTCCTCAAAGGCCCCGCGGACGGTCCCTGGGAGCTGGTGCACTCCTCCGCCGGTCATCCGCCGCCCCTCCTGATCAGCGAGGACGGCCGCACCCGCTACCTGGAGGAGGGCGCCGGAGTCCTCCTCGGGCTGGACCCCGACCTGCCCCGCCCCCGGGCCCGCGACGCGATCCCGGCGCGCTCGACCGTCCTCCTCTACACCGACGGCCTGATCGAACGGCGCGACGAGTGCCTCGGTGACGGCATGGACCGCCTCCGCCGGCACGCCGCCGCGCTGGCCCGCGAACCCCTGGACGTGTTCTGCGACGAACTCCTCATCGGCCTGGGGGCGGACAACGACGACGACATCGCCCTCCTCGCCGTCCGCCCCACTCCCCCGGGAGGCTCCACGGCGGGTAGATTCCCGGTGTGACAGAGCAGCCGCAGGCCCCCGTCCCCACCGGCTTCGGCCCGCCCCCGCCGCAGTACGCCCCCTCCGTACCCGCGCCCGCGCAGGCGCCTCCGGACGCCCCGGAGTTCCTGGCGATGGACAAGCACAGCTCGGTCCTCGTCGACGCGTCGGGCGTGGCCTTCGACATGTACGGCACCGTCGTCGACTTCTCCTGGACCGAGATCCGCAGCGTCCACTACAAGGCGCGCCCCGACGGCAAGGCCCTGATGGTCGCCGTGGTCCACCTGGACGGCCGCGTCTACGAGGCCATGGTGAACGCCAAGCCACAGCAGATGCTGCACACCTGGTTCGCCCAACTGGCCTGGGTCCTCGGCTACTACCGCCCGGTGGGCTGACGCCGACTCACAGCAGGTGGTCGGCCTTCCCCGCCTTGATGTCGGGGATCAGGCCCGCGACGCGTGACGGGAATCGCTGAGGCGGGCCCCCTCGTCCCGGCTGCGGCGGTCACACCGCGGAAGAGAACACGGAACTTCGGTCGGTCGTAGGAATTCCCGGATCACTCGGACGACTTCGGCCGCCCGGGCGGAGGGCGTGAGAACAGCCGGCCGGTCTCGAACCCGAGCGTGACCGGGTCACCGCGTCCGTCGATACGGACGTGGAACAGCTCGCATTGCTCGGGAGCGGGTGGATCCTCCGGAGGAGGACCGCCGAGGAAACGGGAGATTCCGAGAACGGAAAGCCGGGTCGGATCCGTCGGAACGGTTCGGAATGCTTTCACGTGCCCCGTGAGTACGGAATCTCTGATGTGACCGGCCGGTTCCCGACGGATGGTCCGGCGTGACGAGTCAGAAGTGGCCCCGGAACCGCATATCGCCTGCCCGATCCGCTCGCCATTGCCGTCGGTTGCACGGCGGGGAGGAGAGGACGACGCCTCTGTCCGAAGAGGTGAAATTTCTTCTGGCGGGTGAAACGCGGCGCTGTGAGGCGACTTGACGAAGCCGGTGAATTTTCCGTGAACTTGATCCGGTCCAAGGCCGAGGGTGACGCATGTCGGTCGACGGTGTCGGCACCTGTGGTGACCCGGCACGGCCGGCCGTTGTGCACCACGCCACCTGTGTACTCGGATCTTTGCCCGGACCGAGGGCCGCGGCTCTTGCATCAACCGATCAGCCGGTGCCACGTGTGGCACCGGCTGACGGATCCAACCCCTTACAAGGTTGCCCATCGCGGCTTCACGCGGTTTTGGATTTCCTGCGCGCAGGAAATCCGGACACCGCATGAAGCCGCGCTCCTTGAGAGGGGCGGGCTGCCCACCGGTTGGATATGCCTAGTAACGCAGAAGCTGGCATATGTCGCAAGGTTCACGGGGGGAAGCCCTCCCTTCGAGGGAGCGCGCATGGGGCGCATTTACTTCACCCCGTCATGACGCATCCCGCTCCCGCGCAGACCGCCTCCGCGTGCTGCCGCGAGACGTCTGCTCGCCGAAATCGCGCCGGTCGGGCGCGCGTTTGCGCATGCGGTCGGGACCGAGGAAGGAATCGTTCTGTTTTTCGCGAAGGTAGTCGATCGAGTAGGGCGGCGGGGGTGCCAGAGGGCGCGGAGAGGCGATTCCTTTTCGGATGTCCACCGCCCTGCGGATGGCGAATTCTCGGGAGCGGAGAATGAATCGTTTCTTCTGCGTCGACGGAGCGTCGGCATCGGTAAGGGGGCCGATTCTGAATACATTCCGATCTGATCAAAGCTTTTGTCGAGTAGGGGATCTCCGGTGGCGTTCTGAGGGCGTAAGGCTTTTCCTTCGCCGGTCTGTGCTGTTCATGCGCGAGGGCGCCGGCGGGGGCGGGGCGGGTCTGTGCGGCGCGGTCGTGGGTCCGGTGCTTCACCCGACCGTCGGGCGGGGCAGGGGCGTCCTCTTCGGCGAGGCCGCCGACGCCCACCACACCTCAGCCGTGGGTTTGCCGAAATGCCTTGGCCTCGGCCCGGGTTGGAGGAGGTTCGAGGAGAAGCCGCGCAGTGCGTCGTGCCGCGTACCGGGGCTTCAGGAGGGCAGTCCGGCTGACGCGGGCCGCGGGACTGTGGTGTGGGGCCGACGGCGTGGCTGCGAAGCCCCAGCTGTTGGTGGAGGGAAGGCGCGTGCCACGGCCCCGTACTGGCGGGTGCTGCGTGCTCATGCCAGTGGCCCGGCGCATTGCCGGGCCACTGGGGCTCGGCGCGCTGCCGGGCCACTGGGACGAGACTCAGACGTAGGTGAATCCGCCCGTCACGTTCGCCCTGCCGGCCGGAGTGGTCACGACGACCTCCGCGTTACCGACGGCGCCGGCCGGCGTCAGCCCGACCAGTACGGTTCCCGTGAGGTCGACCACGACCTTGGTGGCCGGCGTGCCGCCCACGGTGACGCTCGCTCCGGTCAGGTTGGAGCCGGTGATGACGAACGGCGTTCCCCCGGCCACGGATCCGGTCGCCGGGGTGATGGCCACCGCGATCGGAGGGAGCGGCGCGAGGTAGGTGAATCCACCGGGGACGTTCACGCTGCCGTTGGGCGTGGTCACTTGGACGGCCACGTTGCCCGCGGCCCCCGGAGGCGTCAGACCGGTCAGCAGGATGCCGCCGACCACGTTGACGTTGACGGCGGGGACCCCTCCGAAAGTGACCGAGGCACCGGTGAGATTGGTTCCCACCACCGTGAACGGCGTCCCCCCGGCGGTCGGTCCGCTCGGCGGGGTGATGCTGATGGCCGTCGGTGTGGCCACCGGCGCTGCGATGTAGGTGTAGTTGGCGGGCGTGCTGGCGCCGGCGGGGGTCGTGACGACCACGGGAACGTTGCCGGCGTTGCCCGGAGGGGCCACGACGGCGATCAGGAACCCGAACGGGTCCTGCGAGACGATGGTCGCCGGCACGCCCCCGAAGGTGACGCCGGTGGCTCCGCCGAGGTTGGCACCGATGATCAGGACGGTGTTTCCCCCCGTGGTGGGCCCGAAGCCGGGGACCGCCGCCAGGAGGGTCGGCTGCGTCAGCACGGGAAGCAGACCGGGCAGAAGGTTCACGGACATGGAGATCTCCCTGTAGTGAGACTGGCGATGCGCCTCGGACGTCTTGCCGGCTGGGTGCTCTCCCCGGAGCGGATCGGCTCGTGCCTGGATGTTCGGAGCAACCCGATGAACCCCTGAGGTTGTCCGAGGGAAGGCTGGAGCCGTGATGCCGCGGGCACGGGCGGCGCAGCGACCGGGTGGAGCGCCGGAACGTCGGCGATGTCATGGCCTGCCGTACTTGCTGCTTGGGCGGTGCAACGCCAGACGAGCCGTACGGGGCTCTCCTGAACAGGCCTACGGGTATCCGAGATGCAGGACTACCGGGCTGGATGGGCTGCCTGCCGGTCACTATCATTGAAAGGCGGTGACCGCAGAAGAGACAAGGCTCCGTCGATCGACATCACTCAATAGGGTGAATAACGTTTTGACGGACCGCTGTTATCTCCTATAAAGCCGCCTTCTTGTGCGCGCAGCGTGTGCCTGTCGGCCGCCGGGGAGCCCTCCGTTGAGGGTTCCCGCTGTATCGACGCCCTTTCGGACAGCCGACTCTCCTTGTCCGGCACGACGGCACGACCGCGTGGGCCGTTCGCAGCCGGGTGAAGGGTCGGGGCCGGGCGGACGCCGTCACCGACGGGGCGTCGCCGGCCGCGTGGAACATGAGCCCGCCGCCGGCTGCTCGATGCGGTGGAGCACGGCCCCGGTGCTCCGGTGCTCGGTGCTCCCGTGAGCCGGTCACCGGCGGCGTGGACGATCCGGCCGGCCGCCGCACCGGACCGGAGCGCCCGGCGTGGGTGGCAGCCGGAACGCCTGCCCGGCCGCTGCCGCACAGGGCTGTGCACGCCGGGCCGGTGAGGCCCCCGCGTGTCCCGGCTCCGGCCCGCAGCGGCGGTTCGACCCGGTGGAGTACCGGTTTCACCCGATTGGCAGTGGGACGTCGGTTCCCGAGTCGTCAGCGCGTCGAAAGTCCCTTTGACTCGACGACAGACCTGACCGCAGGAAGGAGTGCGGGTGATTACCACGTCTCCGCCGGACGGTCACCACGGATTGCGGCCGTCCGGCTGTCTTGCCGGAAGGCCGGTGCCGGGCGCAGCCGGATTCCGAAGCCGCGCTCCGCAACAGAAGAAGGAGTTTTGATGCAGTCTCCCATGTCCGAAGCGGTGATCGCGGGTGCCGACGGCAAGGAATTGACCGCTCTTCCCGTGCCGGACTCTTTCCCTGCGGCCGTCGTGCGGGAAGCCGACCAGAGCATGTTCCAGAACATGTCGGACAAGGACGTGCGCAAGTCCCTGTTCGTCGAGCAGGTGCCGATGCCGGAGCTGGCTCCCGACGAGGCCCTGATCGCGGTGATGGCGAGCGCCATCAACTACAACACCGTGTGGACCGCCATGTTCGAGCCCCTCCCGACGTTTCAGTTCCTGAAACAGATGGCCAAGAGGGGCGGCTGGGAGGCCCGACACGACTTGCCGTACCACATCGTCGGCTCGGATGCCTCCGGCGTCATCGTCCGGACGGGATCGTCGGTGCGCAAGTGGAAAGTGGGTGACCACATCGTCGTGTCCCCCGCCTACGTCGACGAACAGGACCCCGACACACACCGGGACGGCATGCTCGGCGAGGGGCAGAAGGCCTGGGGCTTCGAGACCAACTTCGGCGGACTGGCCCACTACGCGGTGGTGCGCGCAAGTCAGCTGATGCCGAAACCGGCGGCGCTGACGTGGGAGGAGGCGGCCGCCAATCCCCTGTGCGCGAGCACTGCTTACCGCATGCTGGTCGGCGAACGCGGGGCACGCATGAAGCAGGGCGACGTCGTGCTCGTCTGGGGGGCCACGGGCGGCCTGGGATCGTACGCCGTCCAGCTCGTCCTGAACGGCGGCGGGATCCCGGTCGGCGTGGTCAACTCCGAGGCCAAGGCCGAAGTGCTCAGGTCCCTCGGGTGTGAGGCCGTCATCAACCGGGAGACGCTGCAGGACGGTGATCCCACGCTCCTCGAGCGCCCGGACGGCTGGAAGAAGATGGGCAAGGAGATCCGTGCGCTGGTGGGGGAGGACCCGCACATCGTGTTCGAGCACGTCGGCAGGGAGACGTTCGCCGCGTCCGTCTTCCTGGCACGACGGGGTGGCACAGTCATCACCTGCGGGTCCAGCACCGGCTACGAGCACGTCTACGACAACCGCTACCTGTGGATGCGGCTCAAGCGGATCGTCGGAAGCCACGGCGCCAACCTGCACGAGCAGTGCGAGGTCAACCGGCTCTTCGCGCTGGGACGCCTGGTGCCCGCCTTGTCGAGAACGTACGCCCTCGACGAGGTGGGCGCGGCGGCTCGCAGTGTCCAGACCAACCAGCACATCGGGAAGGTGGGGGTGCTGTGCCTCGCCCCCCGCCCCGGTCTGGGCGTGACCGACCCACGGGTGCGCGAACGCATCGGTGAGCGGCGCCTGACCGCCTTCCGCGAGTGAACACGGCGCCGGCCCCGACCGGGCCCTGACGGACCGATCGGCCGGGGCCGGGAACCACCCCGTTCCGTGACCACCGCCCGGGATCCGGCCACGGGACGGGAACCGCCGCAGGGGCGGGCCTTCGAGGACGCCCGGGGGTCCGCAGGACCGCACGTCGTGATCTGCCGTCGGACGTCATCCGGCGGCCGTCGCGAGGATGTGGCGGGCACGGGTGGCGCCGTTCTCCGCACGCAGCGTGCTGCCGAGCCGGCGTGCGGCCTCGCTGAACCCGGAGCTGCCCGTGAGGGCGGTCAGGCGGGCCGTGAGTTCCGGGACGGTGAGTCGTGCGGCAGGCAGGGGGGCGGGACCCGCACCCAGGCGGTGGACGCGCCTCGCCCAGAAGACCTGGTCGCCGAAGAACGGGCACAGCAGTGAGGGGACCCCGGCACGCAGGGCCGACGCCGTGGTGCCCGCACCTCCGTGGTGGACGACCGCCGCCATTCTTGGGAACAGCCAGTCGTGCGGGGTGTCGTCGACCACCAGCATGTCGTCCTCGCTCGTGGCGGGATCTCCGGCGAGCACCCCTCTCAGCCCCGCACGCCGCAGGGCCGTCCTGACGATCCGGTCGGTCGTCTCCGGGCTGCCGGTCTTCATGCTGCCGAACCCCACGTACACGGGCGCGGGGCCGTCGTCCAGGAACGAACGCAGCCGGTGCGGAGGTTTCCACAGCGGCTGCTCGTGGTGCCAGAAACCGGTCACGTGGACGTCCGGCCCCCAGTCGGCCGGGGGCGGGACGACCGTGGGACTGAAGGCGCACAGGACGGTGGCCCGGCGAGCTTCGGTGAGAGCGGCCCGGGGTGACAGCGCCGGAAGACCGAGGCTGTCCAACCGCCAGGCGTTGATGGCATCCCGGAAGGCGAACCACGTTCCCAGGTCGACGATGTCGTAGCTGAGGCGGTTGCCGAGGGGACCCAGAAGCCGTGCGGCGGGTGCGAACGGGTGGGGAAACCTCCCGGTGGGCTGGCTCGGCTGGAAGTGCACGACCGCATGGGGGATGCGCAGGTACTGGCTCAGGTGGACGCCGAGGAAACCGAAGGAGGGAGCCAGGACGAGGTCGGCGCCTTCGGCAGCGGCGAGCGTCTGGTCCAGTACGTCCCGCATCCGCGGCCGTAGCACGCGGCTGATGCCGCGGATGAACGAAACCGGGTTGTTCCGGCCGGCAAGCAGCTCCTGGCCCTCGGCCGACGCGATGATTTCGGCCGGGTCGGCCGTCAGCGGCCGGAACTCGAGTCCGGCCGCCGTGACCATGTGACGGTAGCGGGTGCTGGCCAGCAGACGCACCGCGTCGCCCCGGCGGGCCAGGGATCGGCCCAGGGACAGAAACGGCTGGACGTCGCCGCGAGATCCGGCGGCGAAGATCAGTACCGTCCGGCCCATGACCATGTCCCCACGGAGAATCCTCCCGATCGCTTGTCTGCCTGTGCCACGGGAACAGCCCGGAGCCTCGCGGTTCCTCACCGGCTGCCGTGTCGCCCGAGCACCTTCGTCACGGTGGGCCAGATGCTGTGCAGTTCGCGCTGCCAGTAGGGCCAGGAATGCGTTCCCGGGTCGTAGCGGTGGGTCGTCACGTGGACGCCCGCCCTCCGGAGGGACGAGGCGAACGCCTTGACCGAGTTCGGGAGTGCGGCTTCCGCCACCGCGCCGACGACCACCACGTCGAGTTGCCTGCCCAGGTCGCTGGGCCCGGGATTCCCGCTTCCCACCGACAGGTGGACGCGCGTGCCGCGGAAGGCCCGCGGCATCGCGGACGGGTTGTGGGCCTGCCAGTTGGCACGGTCCTTGTCCGGGTCCCCCCAGACGTCCTTGATGTCGATGCCGTCCCTGTCGGAGCCGAGAGCCAGGCTGAGACGCACCGCGGGGTCGTCGAGGTCGACGTACGAGCTCATGGCGGCCACGTACCTGAACATCCCCTTGTGGCGCGCCGCGTAGTTGAGTGCGCCGAAGCCTCCCATGGAAAGGCCCGCGATCACACGGGAGTTGCCGGCCCGGTACTTGCTCTCCATGAGCCGCACGAGTTCACCGGTGTGGAACGTCTCCCAGCGGGGCGTACCGATGCGCCAGTCGCTGTAATAGCCGGCCCTTCCCCCGTCGGGCATCACGATCAGAAAATCTGATTTCCTGGAAAGGGCCTCGATGTCTGTCTCACGGGTCCAGGACGTGTAGTCGTCGTCTCCTCCGTGCAGCAGGTAAAGCACGGGAAAGGTGGCCTTCTTGTCCGTGTTCCACCGCCTGGGAAGGATGACCCGCACCGGGACGGACCTGCCCACCGCAGGCGAACGGATCGTCAGGTCTCTCGTGCGTTCGTCGATCTTCTTGACCGAGGTGATGCGCGCCTGGCCGTCATCCGCCCCCGGGACGCTGCCCGCACTGCGAGCAGGCGCGGCCGCTCGAGCGTCGAGCAGAACGATGACGAGGACCAGGAAGGTGAGGACGAATCTTCTCGTACGCCGCGGACGGACGTCGGGGAAACAGGCGATCAGTGGCATGCTCTGCAGGCTCCTTGAGGAGTGAAAAGCCCGGAATTCACGGCAGTTCGTCGCGACGACCCCTCCGGAGCGGTCGCGGGCCCTGTGCTCATGACGCGGTCGCGCACACGACCGGGCAGCAGGGCCGGCGGCACGGGCCCGCGTGGGGCACGGGCACGTTTTCAGGACGCGGCGAGCGCGCGGTCGCGGGAGACCCGGCGCCGCCTCGGACGAGCGGTGACCACCCGCCCGAGGCGGCGGGCCGCCGACGACGGGACGCCCCGCGGGCCCGGTCGGCCCGCGCCGTCCCGGCATGCGGCCGACGGCGGCGGTCTCACGTGCTCGCCTCCCCCAGGGCCCGCGTGAGGTGCGACGCGATCGTGGTGACGTGCGGCGGGTCGATGAGGGAGAGGTGATCTCCCTCGACCGGGACGACCTCGAGCAGCGGGCACAGGGGCGCCCAGCCCAGATCGGCTTCCGACCGCAGGTAGCGCGGGTCCAGCGCCGTCGTCAGGGCCTGGGCCTGTTGCGCCCGGTAGAGCACGACGGGGCCGTCGTAGGGGCGGGGCTCGTAGCGCTCACCGACGCGGGCGTCGATGTAGGAGGTGCGCTGGTGCTCCATGATGCCGGGGCTCATGTCGAGACCTGCCTCGGCCACGAGACGCATCACCACATCGATCTGCCGGTCGTCGGGGGTGACGGCGAGTTCGTCGTAGGGCAGGTCCAGGCTGCGTCCGTAGGTCTGCTCGACGTAGTCGGCGAACCTGCCGAAACGCTCGAGCAGCAGCTGCTGGGAGTCGAGGCGCGGAAGGGCGGCGGGCAGGATGGTGTCGATGAGTCCGACGAAGCCGACGCTCTGGCCGGAGTCCTTGAGCCGGTGAGCTGTTTCGTACGCCAGGCACCCGCCGAAGGACCAGCCGAGGAGCCGGTAGGGCCCCTCCGGCTGCAGATCACGGATGAGGCGGAGGTAGTGTGCGGCCTTCTCCTCCATCGTCGTCACGGCGTCCAGCCGTTCCAGGCCGTACACCGCCTGATCGGCAGGGAGCAGCTGGACCAGCGGCAGGTAGACCGACGTGGGACCGCCCGCGGGATGGAAGGTGAACAGCGGGCGCGGGGAAGAGCCCGGGCGGGGCGGGCGCAGGACGTTGACGACCGACTTGCCGGTGGGATTGACGGCCGGCCGGATCAGTTCGGCGATCGCGGCAACCGTACGGTGGGAAAGCACGGCCTCCGCGGTGAGATCCACCGGCGCGCCGTCCAGACGGTCGCGGACCGCGTCGACGAGCGCCTGCGCCGCGGGACGGTCGCCGCCGTCCGCCGCGAAATCGGCGCGCACGTCGGCGGGAGGACGTCCCAGCACGTGCGCCCAGACCCCCGCCACCAGACGTTCAGCGGCATCGCGGGGCTGGACCGACCGGGGCAGAGGAGGACGGGTGTCCCTCAGCGGTGTCGTTGCGGTGCCGGGCCGCGCCTGTGAGGTGCCCACCTTCGGGGCCCCCGAGGCCAGCCCCAGGCTGCCCAGGACCGCGTCGCCGACCTCACGCAGGGTCGCGCCGCGCAGCATGAGGTCCGCGGGGACGTCGACGGCGAAGTCCTGGCGAGCGGCGTTGCGGATGCGCACCGTCATCAGCGAGTCGAGGCCCAGCTCGGTCAGCGGGACCGTTTCACGCAGGGCGGCGGTGCTGAAACCCATGATGGCCGCAGTGCGTTCGACCAGACGCGCGTACACCTTGTCCGCTGCGTCCTCCAGGAGTCCGATCGCGTCAGGACCGGCCCAGTCGTCCGTGAGACCGGTGACGTCCCGCAGGCCGTCCGTGAAGTAGGGGAGGTCCGACACGCCCGGGAAGGCCTCCACGACGCGCCGGGCGTCGAAGTGCATTACGCCGACGTGAACCCGCTGATGCGTGACCAGCGTCTGCAGGGCGTCCAGTCCCTCGTCCGTGGTGAGGGGCTCCAGGACGAGGGACGGGTTGCCGGCCGGTGCGGCACCGACCTCACCCCACGGGCCCCACGCGAGGGAGACGGCGGGCAGGCCCTGCGCACGGCGACGGTGCGCGATGGCGTCCAGCCAGGCGTTGGCGGCCGCGTAGACGGCCTGCCCGGGCGAGCCGAGAAGCGCGGCGGCGGAACTGTACGTCGCCCACCAGTCGATGTCGTGGCCGGCGACGGCGGTCTCCAGGTGCAGGGCGCCGATCACCTTGGGCCGCACCACGACGTCGACGTCTGCGTCCTCGAGGTCGGTGATCAGGCGGTCGTGCAGGACACCGGCGCAGTGCGCGGCACCGCGCAGCAGGTGGCCCTCGGCGCATGCGGCCCGCACCATGCGGGGTGCCACGTCGGGGTCGGCGATGTCTCCTTGCACCACGGTGACGAGGGTGCCGCCGGCGCGCAGCCGATCCAGCACCGCTTGCGCCTCGTCCCCCGGGGGCCGGCGGCCGTTGAGCACCAGGTGCCCGGCACCCTGCGCGGCGAGACGGCAGGCCGTCGCCAGACCGAGGCCGGTGAGACCGCCGGTGACGAGGTAGGCACCGTCCGGACGGGCGAACGGTGTCTCGTACTGCCGGGCAGTCAGGTCGGCGCGGCTGAGACGAGCCACGAGACGGCTGCCGGCCCTCCAGGCGACCTCGTCGTCGGCACCGTCACCGAGCACCTCCTGGAGGAGGAAACCGACGGCGTCGGGCTGGTCGTCGATGTCGACCAGACAAGCACGCAGGGCGGGCTGCTCCAGGGCGAGCACCCTCACGAGACCGCGCAGGCAGGCCAGGTGCGGCTCACCGGGCTCCCCCGGTGAGGTGGCCCGGGCTCCCGTGGTGACCATCCACAGCCGTGGCATGCGTCCTTCGGTCCGGCGGGAGGCCAGCAGCCGTGCGGTGCGTGCGACCGTCTTCAGCGTTGCGGTGTCTTCGGGGGACTCGGCCGGCCCGTCCAGCAGCAGGACGACGGCACCGGCCTCCTCCGCCGCCGTGTCGTCGAGCCAGTCCTCCAGCTCGTGACCGAGGTCCGCCGATCGACAGGATCCGGTGCTCACCCGGACGTCCTTCGCCGCGAAGGCCGCGCTCAGGACGGTGTTCACGTCGTTCCCACCGGTCGCGGGTGCGTGGGTCAGCAGCAGTACCCGGTCCAGTGGGCGCGGCAGCGGGACGGGGGACTTCTGCCACTGGATGTCGTAGGTCAACGCGTCGAGAGGCTGGGGCACCTCGTGGCGCTCGGTGGCCTGCAGTCCCACGCCGCGCGCAGTGATCCGCACCAGCTCACCGCTCGCCACGACGTCCCACTGCCGGGTACGGTCCCCGCCCTCGGGCGTCCCACGGCCGGCGAAGCACTCGATGTCGTATTCGGCATCCCCCACCGTGAAACCCCTCAGGTGGAGGGAATCCACGGTGACGGGCACGAACTCGCCCGAGGCGGTTGCCGTCCCGGTCGCCGCGACGGCGACCGGCGCCTGGAGCACCGCGGCGAGAAGCTCCTCGTACGCTGGCTGTCGTGCGGGCTCCTCCGCGGCAGCGGGACGCCACCGGCTGATGCCGGCCGGTGGTACGTCGGGCGTCCCGTCGTCGGCGGGCCCGGGGCACGCGACCATCCTCGCTGAGGCATGGCAGTGCCATCTGCCTTCGACGGCACGGGAGCTGATCGTGACGGTCGCGTCCGTGCCGGAAGGTTCCCACACCACGGTGACGGGGGTGCGGCGGGAGAGCGGCAGCCAGCGGTGCATGCGCACTTCCTCCATGCGCACCTCGCGGGTGTGATCGCCCTCGCGTGCCTCCCGAGCCGCGGCGAGCATGAGTGCCGTGGCCGCGGGAAGGTCGAGGACCGGCCGGTCGTGCGGGAACCGCCGGTGAGGCAGCGCCCCGTCCGTGCCGAGGTCCGTCTGCCACAGCACCGCCCCGGTGCGCGGGTCGTCACTGCGCGCCCCCAGCAGGGGGTGCGAGCCGGTCGCGGCGGCCGGGCCGCGGCGGTCGAACCAGTGGCGTTCATGACGCCACGGGGGACTGGGCAGCGCGGTCCGCGCGCCCTTCGGCCACAGCAGGTCCTCGTCGACGGGGAAACCCGCCAGGTGCGAGCGGACAACGGCGGCCCGCAGGTCGACCGCCTGGTCGCCGTTCTTGTGCATGACGGGGACGACCACCGCCTGTGCCGCCCCCTCTTCCTCCAGGATCTCCGTCAGCGGAACGCCGGCGATCGGGTGGGGTGAGACCTCCAGGAACGTGTCGTGTCCGTCCGCCGAGGCGGCGGCCACTGCCTGCTGGAAGCGCACGGAACGGCGCGCGTTCGCACACCAGTACTCGGCGTCTGCGTGTACGTCGGCGCGGGGGTCGTCGAGGACGGTGCTGTACCAGCGGGTCTGCACGGGCCGTGGCCGAACGTCGGCCAATGCCTCCCGCAACGTGGGCAGGACGGGGTCGACCGCTGATGAATGCCCGGCTCCGCCGACGTCGAGCAGCCTGGCGAACATGCCTTGCCCCACCAGGTCGTCGACGAGGCCGCGCACGGCTTCGGCCGGTCCGGCCACGGTGCATCGACGGGGAGAGGAGTGAACGGCGACCTCGACGCCGGGAAAACGCCCGAGGACCTCCGCACGTTCCTGATCAGGTAGTTCGACGGCGGCCATCGCACCGGCCCGCTCGGCGTCGATGGCGGAGAGCTCCGCCGAGCGGCGCACCATGACGCGCAGGCCGTCGGCCGGGTCGAGGGCTCCTGCGACCACGGCGGCGCCGACCTCTCCCATCGAGTGGCCGATGACGGCGGCGGGACGCAGTCCGTAGCCGCACAGGGCTCCGGCCAGGGCGACCTGCATGCCGAAGAGCAGTGGCTGGGTGTGGTGAACGCCGGTGCCGGATTCGGGCCGGGTGAGCATCTCCCCCAGGGAGGTGCCCGTCTGGGCAACGTAGACCGGGTCCAGTTCGCGGACCGCCGCAGCGAACACCGGATCGTCCTCGAGCAGACGGCGTCCCATGCCCTGCCACTGGGAACCGTATCCGGAGAAGACGAAAACCGGACCGCGCGGACCGGGGGAGAGCGCTGCTGCGCGTCCGGCGACTGCCGGGACGAGGCCGGCGACCTCCTCACCGCGAGCCAGGCCGGCGAGCCGGGCCGCCGCCTCCGGACGGGTCCGGGCGACGACCGCGGCACAGCAGGGACCCCTGCGGTACCGGGCGAGGGTGTGTGCGACGTCGGTCAGCGCCGGTGCGTCGTCGGCCGCGATCCAGCGGGCGAGGCCGGTGGCCACGTCACCGATCCGCTCTGCGGACCGGGCGGACACCACGAGCACGTGCGGCGGGCCGGCCGCATCGCCCCGGTTCTCGGCCGGGATGCGGGGCGCCTGCTCGACGACGACGTGCGCGTTGGTGCCCCCGAAGCCGAAGGCCGACACACCGGCCCGCGCGGGCCGGTCCTGCGGGGCCGGCCAGGCAGTGGGCGCCGTGACGACGCGCAGCCGCAGGCTGGAGAAGTCGATGTGGGGGTTCGGATCGTGGAAGTGCAGACTCGCCGGAATCCGGCCGTGGTGCAGGGCGAGCACCGTCTTGATGAGGCCGACGATGCCCGCGGCACCCTCCAGGTGACCGAGGTTGCTCTTGACGGAACCGATCAGCAGCGGCTGGTCGGCCGGCTTGCCGCTGCCCACCACGGCGCCCAGGGACTGCGCTTCCATCGGATCGCCCAGAAGGGTGCCGGTGCCGTGTGTCTCGACGTAGTCGATCCCGGTGCCCTCGACGCAAGCGTCGGTGAGGGCGCTGCGCAACAGAGCCTGCTGGGCGGCGGGGTTGGGAGCCATCAGTCCGGCCGAGCGGCCGTCGGAGTTGACCGCGCTGCCTTTGACGACGGCCAGGATCCGGTCGCCGTCGCGCCGGGCATCGGCAAGGCGCTTCAGGACGACGACCCCGCACCCCTCGCCCCGGGTGATGCCGTCGGCCGCCGCGTCGAAGGGCTTGCAGCGTCCGTCCGCCGCCAGTGCCCCGGCCTGCTCGAAGGAAGCGGTGACGGTGGGGGAGAGCAGGACGTTCACGCCGGCCGCGAGCGCCACGTCGCATTCGCCGTCGCGCAGGCTCCGGCAGGCCTGGTGCACGGCCACCAAGGACGAGGAGCAGGCCGTGTCGACGGTCAGGCTGGGGCCGTGCAGGTCGAACAGGTAGGACAGGCGGTTCGCGGCGATGCTTCCCGCGGCACCGGTGCTGGTCCACGGAGTCAGACGCGCCGGATCCGACGTGGTGAGGTGCCCGTACTCGAGGGAACTGAGACCGACGAAGACACCGGTGTTGCTGCCCTGAAGGGTGTGGGCGGGCACCCCGGCGTTGTCGAGTGCCTCGCAGCCGACCTCCAGCAGGAGACGCTGCTGGGGGTCCATCACCTCGGCCTCGCGCGGCGTGATCCCGAAGTGGTCCGCGTCGAAGGCCTCGATGTCGTCGAGGAAGGCTCCTCGGCGTGTGGTGTGTTCCACCAGTGACGCGGTGGGGCCGGCGGTGAAATCCCGCCAGCGCCTGTCCGGGACCTGACCGACGAGGTCGCTTCCCTCGAGGAGGTGCTTCCAGAAGCTGTCGGGTCCGTCGATGCCGCCGGGAAGACGGCATCCGAGGCCGATGACGGCGATGAGCCGGGTGTCGGGGGACACCTCACCGGCACCCTGCGCCGGGTCGGGTGACACACGCCCGTTCGCCTCGGACGCCCCTCCGTCGGCCTCCGGCTCGGACGGCTCGTCGGCGGCCAGGGCGTGCGCGAGCCGATCGACGGTCGGGTGCTCCCACAGCAGGGTGGCCGACAGCGGCCTGCCCAGAACCTGTTCCAGGTGCCCGGTCAAGGCAACCGCGTCACGGGACGTCAGGCCGTACTCCGCCAGGGGCCGGGCATCGTCGAGCTCCCCGGCGGGGATGCCGCAGGTCTCGATGACGAGCCGGCGCACCATCGCCGCCAGGTCGGCCGCCGCGGCCGGTTCCCGCCCCGGCCCCGTGCCTGCCGCCTCGTCCGGTTCACCGTGTCGTCCTGCGTGCCCCGTCATGCGTCGCGAGTCCTCTCCTGAAGCAGTGCGTCCGCCGCCCAGGCGCCTGCCAGGTATCGCTGGCGGCATGCGCTGCGCGCCACCTTGCCGCTGGTGGTGTGGGGGATGGTGTCGGGAGGTGCCAGCACGAAGTCGTGGACGGACACTCCGTGCCCCGTGCTGACCGCCGCGCGCACCGCGCGTGTCACCTCGTCGAGGAGCCCCCGGGGAGCGTCGATGTCACGGCGGCGCTCTGCCACGACCACCAGGCCCTCCTGGTCGCCGTTGGTCACGGCGAACGCCGCGACGCGGTGGGGACGGATGACAGGGTGCGCGTCCTGAACCGTCTCCTCGACGTCATGCGGGTAGTGGTTGGTCCCGTCGATGATCACCAGGTCCTTGTGGCGTCCGGTGATGTAGAGCTGTTTGTCGTGATACATGCCCAGATCCCCGGTGCGCAGCCATCCCGCAGAAGGGTCGCCCCCCCGCAGGGCCGCTCGGAAGACGGCGTCGCTCTGCTCCTGACGGCCCCAGTAGCCGCGTCCCACGTTGGGGCCGCGAAGCCAGATCTCACCTACGTGACCGTCCGGCCGGGGCAGGCAGGTCGCAGGGTCGACGATGACGATCTCCTGGTCGATCGGGCGGCCGCATGCCACGAGTTCCGCAACGTTGCGCTCCTCCGTCTTCTCCACCACGCGGGCGGTCCCGCGCCCGAGCTCGTCGCGGTCGAAGCAGGTGACCGCTGGTTCCTCCCCAGTAGGAGAAGCGCAGACGAACACGGTGGCCTCGGCCAGTCCGTACGAGGGACGCATGGTGGTCCGCATCATGCCTGCAGAAGCAAAGGCTTCCTGGAATCGCTCGAGCGTGCCTGGTTTGACGGGCTCGCTGCCATTGACCATCGCGGTGACGGAGCCCAGGGACAGCTGCCCCCGCTCCTCGCCGCGAACGCGGCGGACGCAGTAGTCGTAGGCGAAGTTCGGTGCGGCGGTCAGGGCGCCGGGATGCCGGCTCAGCAGCCGCAGCCAGCGCACCGGCTGCTGGACGAAGGCCAGCGGGTCCATGAGGACGGAAGGAACATGGCCGACCACGGGCAGCGCAACCGCCAGCACCAGCCCCATGTCGTGGTACAGAGGCAACCATCCCACCGTACAGTTGCGGCCCGTGCGCAGGTCGTAGGCCTCCAGCGCCTGGCGGGCGTTGGCGCACACGTTGGCGTGCGTGATCTCCACACCCGACGGGATGCGGGTGGAACCCGACGTGTACTGCAGGTACGCAAGGTCCTCCGGCTGCGGGAGGGGTGGTTCCGTCAGGGGGGACTCCGCAGCGGCCTCCTCCAGCTCCCGCTCGGTGACGACCCGGCAACCGGAGAGAATTCCGCGAGCGGCGCAGAAGTCCGTGAAGGACTCGCGCTGCTCGTCCGTGGTGAACGCGAACAAGGGCGCGGCGTCCTGCAGCACGGCCGCGAGCTTGTGCTCGTGCCCGGGCAGAGAGGGGGGAAACAGAGGCACGGCGATGGCGCCGGCGCATGCGGACGCGAGGAAACCGACGACGTAGTCCAGGCCCTGCGGAGCGACGACAGCCACTCGCTCACCCACGGCACCGGACTGTCGCAGCCCGACGGCGGCGGTGCGCACCCGGTCCGCCAGAGCTCCCCAGGTCAGTGTGGAGACGACTCCCTCGATGTCCTGGCTGTAGTCGACAAAGGTGAAAGCAGTGCTGTCGGGTGTGGAAGCGGCAGCCCGGGCGAGGTGGTGGCTGAGCGTGTTTGTCAATGAGGATGGCACTTGGGTCACCAGACCTTCGCTTTGATGGACTGAAGCGGTACACCGCAATGAGCCTCTGACGAGCCTTGCGGCAACCATGGGCAGGCGGCGCCGTGCGTATTGCCGCGGTTCATCAAGCTCCCGGATGCTGCAGCAGGGGAATAGCGAAGCATGAAGCCGACATATGTCTCCACTGACACGCCGTGCGACGAGTCCTGTGGAATTCGCCGCGCAACCAGTAAGTTGCGTAGACGCGCATGCCGTGATTCCTGCTGTACATGACGGGAGAGTGCCGCCATCGTCAGGCCACCGGAAACCTGCCACCGAACGGCCCGGGCCGGTCGCCCGAGGCGGAAGTCGTGAATAGGATCCGCATCGTCGGCATCACCGGAGCCGTCCTTCTCTCGTCATTCCTGACAGCTCTCGACAGCACCGTCGTGAACGTCGCCCTTCCGAAAATGGGCAGGGAACTTTCCCTGAACGAAACAGAGCTGAAGTGGGTGGCGGCTGTTTACCCGCTGGCTCTCGCCAGCTTCCTGCTGCTGGGCGGGCACCTGACGGACACCAGGGGCCGGCGTTGGACCCTGGTGACAGGGCTGGCGGTCTTCACGGCTTCGTCGACGTGCTGCGCCCTGTCCGCCACAGGGACGATGCTGACCTCTTTTCGAGGCGTGCAGGGCATCGGCGCCGCTCTCATCCTGCCCGCCTCACTGGCGATTCTGTCCCACGACCTTCCACTCCGGGCACGCACGGCGGCCTTCGGCGCCACCATGGCCATTCTTGCTTCTTCGCTGGCCCTCGGTCCGGTGATCTCGGGCGTGGTGACACAGTATTCGGGGTGGCGGTGGCTCTTCCTCATGAACATCCCCATCGGCCTTGCCGGCCTTGCCGTCGGTTCTGTGGCAGTTCCACGCCGAGGCCCTGACCGAACTGACTCGCAAACTCTTGCCGCCGTCTCGTTGCGCATGATCGCGTTGGCGTGCGTCTCGTGCGCGGCCGCCGTCTACTGCCTCATCGAGGGCCCGGCATATGGATTTACGAGACCTCCGCTCATCATCGCCGGATGCATCGCCGTGATCGGGTCGGCAGCCACTTGCCGCACGACTGCGAATCACCGCAACGCGGCTCTCAAGCTGTTGTTCCGGAAGAAAGCTTTCACCGGCGGACTCATCACCCAACTGCTGTGGGGTCTGGGAGTGAGCGGCGTCTACTTCTACACCTCCTTGTTCCTGCAGAACGGAATGCGACTCGATCCGACGACCGCCGGCCTGGCCTTCACCCCCGTGGCGTCGGCACTCCTGCTGACCGCCCCGTTCGTGGCGCCTCTGGCCAGGCGCTGGGGCGACCACCGTGTCTCGGCGGTGGGTCTGACCTTGGTGGCCACCGGATTGCTGCTGGTCGCGCTGGGAAGCGTGAACGGCGTCCTGGTTCACCTGCTGCCCGGGCTGTCGGCCGTCGGTGTGGGCTCGGCCCTGGCCCTGCCGCTGACAACTCGGGCCTTGGAGGCGTCGCCCAGTCACTTGTCCGGCTTCGCAGCGGGCCTCTTCTCCGCCACCCGCGAGTTGTCAGGGGTGTTCGGCATCGCCTTCGTAGGCACGGTGGTGACTTTCGTGCAGCATTCCTCGGCCTCCGCGGAGGCGTCCCCCGCAGCCGCCTTCCTCGCCGGGTACCAGACCGGGCTGTGCATCGCCGCCGTGCTGGTGGCGGCCGCCGTCCCGGTCGCCGTGTGGGCCCTGCGGACTCGCCCCGTGGACGGTGGTGAGCAACGGCGCCCCTCCGTCCGGACTCCCACCGAGGGGCGTGGCTGAGGTGCCCTCTGCAGCCCCGCACGGTGAGCGGCTTCCGTCTTGCCGCCTGCGGGAGGGTTTTCCGGCCCCCTCCGGGGCCCGGCGTTCGTCATCCACTTCCGGACCTGCTTCGGCCGCAGAGCGAAGTGGCGCCGCTTGCCGTGCACGAGCTCGTCGACCCATCGCGATCGAGGGTGCAGGCGGGGCCCGGATCCGTCTGTCTCCGGCATGGGAAGGACCTCGGACGAGGCGGCCGGGGCGGCTCGGGGGAAGCCCGTCGAGGCGTGCCGAGTCCGAGGGGTCCAACGTGCCTGGTGCCACCCTCGCCTGTCCTGACCCGGCCACGCTTTGCCGCCTCGACGAGTCCGGTCTCGTTGTCGCCGGGCAACCGATCGAGTGGGCATGGCCGAGGTCCGGTCGAAGATCGCCGACCGCAACGCCGCTCCACCGGAAGGCGGTTCGACGCTGCGGTCGGCTTCTTCGGGGGCCGGTGGGCCTCTGAGGCCCTTCAGGGCGAGTTTCCCTCCGGGCTCCCGCCACTCGTTCGGTCCTCGTGGTTACGGCAGCCCGTGCACGTGCGCCCCCACCGTGCTCGACCACGCGTTGCCCGCCGTCGCGTCCCAGTTCGTGGACCAGGTCATCGCGCCGCGGAGGTCGGGGTAGGTGCGGGACGGTGTGAAGGTGCCGCAGGAGGTGCCCTTGGTCAGGCAGTCCAGGGCGTTGTTGACGACCGTGGGGGAGACGTAGCCGCTGCCCGCTCCGCGGGTGGAGGCGGGGAGGCCGAGGCCCACCTGGGAGGGGGCGAGGCCGCCTTCGAGCTGGATGCAGGCCAGGGCGGTGAGGAAGTCCACGGTGCCCTGGCTGTAGACCTTGCCGTCGCAGCCCAGCATCGAACCGCTGTTGTAGTACTGCATGTTGACGACCGTGAGGATGTCCTTCACGTTGAGGGCCGTCCGGAAGTAGGAGTTGGACGTCGACTGCATGTCGATGGTCTGCGGGGCCATCGTGAGGACGAGGGACGGCCCCGCCTTCGCCGACAGCGAGCGCAGCGCCTGCGTCATGTAGGTCGCGTCGAGGCCGTTCTCCAGGTCGATGTCGACGCCGTCGAAGCCGTACGTCTGCATCAGGGTGTGGAGGGAGTTCGCGAAGTTGGCCGCGGAGGTGGGGTCGTTGACGGTCACCGTGCCGCGTTCGCCGCCGACCGAGATGACGACCTTCTTGCCGGCCGTCTGCTTGGCCTTGATGTCGGCCTTGAACTGGTCGACGGTGTAGCCCTTCAGGCCGGCCGAGTCGAGGGTGAAACCGACCGCGCCCGGAGTCGTCGTCGCGTCGGCGAAGGCGACCGCGATGATGTCGTACTGGGCGGGGACGTCGGAGATCCGCTGGACCGTCGCGCCGTTGTCGAAGTTCTGCCAGTAGCCGGTCACGGCGTGCTTGGGCACCGGGCCCCCGCCGCCCGGTCCGGTCGCGGCCGTCCGCCCGGTCACCGCCGACGACTTCACCGACTCGCCGGCCGCGTTCGTCGCGGTGACCTGGAAGGAGTACGACGTGGCCGCCGCGAGCCCGGTCACGGTGGCCGAGGTGCCGGTCACCGCCGTCACCTTCGTACCGTCGCGGTAGACGCCGTACCCGGTCGCGCCGGAGACCGCGTTCCAGGCCAGGGAGACGGACGAGGACGTCGTGGCGGAGACCGTGAGGCCGGCCGGGGCGGACGGGACCGTGGGGGCCGGGTCGGTGCCCCCGCCGCCGTCGGGGCCGTACACCGAGACGTCGTCGGCGAGGTAGGCCGCCTGGCCGTACCAGCCGTGCAGGTGGACGGTGACCGAGGTGGTCGACGCGCCGGTGGAGAACGTCGTCGACAGCTGCTTCCAGGCGGTGGAGTCCGGGGTCCAGGTCGAGACGTCGGTGGTGCCGGTGCCGGTCGCGCCGAGGTAGGCGTAGCCGCCCTGGACCCAGGCGCTCAGCGTGTAGGTGGAGTTGGGCCTCACGGCGACCGTCTGGCTGCAGCGGGCGTTGTCCTGTCCCGCCGGGGTCGCCTTCAGCGCGGCAGTGCCGCCGTGCACGGGGGAGGCGACGGTGGTCCCGCTGCCCGCGGAACACGTCCAGTTGCCGAGGCCGGACTCGAAGCCGCCGTTCCTGGCGTTGTTGACGTCCGCGGCGGACGCCTGGCCCGTGCCCGCGAGGGTGAGGGCGAGCGCGGCGGTGACGGCTCCCGACCAGAGCCGGGCCGATCTTTTAAGTGGGGACATGACAATAAGTTGGTCCAGACCAATTCTGTTGTCAAGAGGCCCGCCGACGGTCGGCCCGCTCGGGCAACCTGCCCCGTTTTGCAGTGACTTGCGTGAAGATCCGTCCGCAGGGGGTCACGGAAAGCTGTTCTCCGGCCACAGAGGCGTGGATACAGTGCTGAGGTAGTCACGCAATGAAGTCACCTCGGTGCGCCGGAGTAACTCCCGGTGGACCGGACCGCGGGAATCGGGGAGCTGCGCGTGCCAACTGCCATTGCCGTGACCGGCGCCGACCTGGCCCTGCCGCCGCAGGACGAACGCACCGTGCCCGCCGCCGTGCTCGACGGCCTGGACCGCCGGCCCCTCGACCAGGCCGTCGCCGACGTCCAGACCCTCCTCGACCAGCACGGGCACCTCGTCGTCGTGTACTCGCGGGCGGTCCCCGCCGCCGTCGAGCAGCGGCTGCACACCGTCCGCTCGCTCCTGGAGAGCGACCGCATCGCCTTGTTCCGACCGGACCTGCCGCCCCTCGGACTCGCCGTCCTGACGCGCCAGTTGCGCCAACTCGCCTCCTGCGACCTCAGCCCCGGCGTGCTCGCCTCGGCCGGCCGGCTGCTCACCCACTACATCCATGCCGGCGCGCTCCTCGCCTCCGTGGCCCGCCTCGACCGCGTCCCCGTCGGCCTGACCTCGCACGCCCGGTCGTGGATGCCCGGCAGCCAGTTCGCCGTACTGGCACACCCCCAGCCCCAGCTGGTGAAGGCCGGGCCGGAAACGGTCCTGCCCGGACCCGAGTTCGACACCTGGATGCTGGTCGCCCGCGGCCGGCTCCAGTCCGACTGGGTCACCGGCACCCTCGCCCCCGCCTGGCGGACCCGGGGCCTGCGCGAGACGGAGGCGCCCGCCGAGTCCGCCGCCTGGTGGGGCACCGACAAGCTGATCGAGTTCTGCGCCTACCTGCCCGACCTGTCGGTCCTCTACCAACTGGTCACCTCGGTCCGCCAGACCGTGTGCCACTGGTGCGGCATCGACGTCATCGGCGACCTCTGCGTCTTCTGCTCCGCCACCCCGCCGCCCGCCTCCGAGCCCCGCCCCGCCCGTGCGCTCACCGGCGGCGGCCCCCCGCACCGCGCGCTCACCACGGGCGGCTGAGCCGGACGAGGCCCACCGACCGCGAGATCCGCCCCGGTCCGTCCCGGACGGCCCGAACGCGAAACCGCCGACGCCCCTCCGCCACCGCCCACCACGTCCCCCGCCCGCCCCGTCGCCGCCCACCACGTCCCCCCGCCCGCCACCGTCCGCTCGATCCGACCCCCAACGAGGTTGCACCGGTTCATGAACTCCCGTCAGCGCCGCGGCGTGATCCTCCTGCTCCTGTCGGTTCTGTGCGCCCTCGGCGCCTTCGCCGGCGTCCTCTCCGTCATCGACGACGTGCAGTCCAAGGTCGGCCCCGAGGTCACCGCCTACCGGGTCAGGACCGACGTGGCGCCCTACGCACCCCTCACCGCGGACCAGTTCGAGAAGATCGAGATGCCCGAGCGCTGGCTCTCCGGGAACGCGGTGACCGACCTCGCGGGCATCCGCGGCAAGATCGCCGTGACGACCCTGAAGAAGGGCTCCCTGCTCCAGAGCGACATGATCGTCGACCAGCCCGCCCTCCAGGCCGGTCAGCAGGAGGTCGCCATCATGATCGACGCGGCGACCGGCGTCGCCGGGAAGATCACCCCGGGTTCCGCCGTCAACGTCTACGCCACCTTCGAGGGCGCCCGCGAGAGCGACCCCGACCAGTCGAAGATCATCGTCACCAACGCCCGCGTCCTCGACGTCGGCGACCTGCGCGCCCTGAACCCCGACAAGGACGACCGCGGACAGCAGCTCACCGAGGCGGTCCCCATCACCTTCGCGCTGTCCACCCTCGACGCCCAGCGCATCACGTACGCCGAGTCGTTCGCCAAGCGCGTCCGGCTCGCCCTGGTGGCGCCCGGCACTCCCACCACGGTCCCCGACAAGGACCGCACGTACGAACTCGTCACGGACAAGTGAGGGCCGCCGCCATGCCCACGAGGATCCTCCCGGCCGTCGGCGACGCGGACGCGGTCCGCTCCCTCACCAGCCTGCTCGGCCAGCTCCCCGACGCCGAACCCGTCACCCCGGTCGCCGACTCCACCCAGCTCGTCGACACCCTCGCCCGCCTCGCCGCCGAGTCGGTGGACGAACTGCCCGAGGTCGTCATCGTCCACGAGCGCATCGGTCCCGTCCCCGCCCTGGAACTGGTCCGCGACGTCGCCCTGCGCTTCCCCGCGGTCGGCGTCATCCTCGTCACCACCGACGCCGGCCCCGGCCTCTTCTCCGCCGCCATGGACGCCGGCGCCCGCGGCCTGGTCACCCTGCCCCTCGGCTACGAGGACCTCGCCCACCGCGTCCAGGCCGTCGCCCAGTGGTCGGTCGGCGTACGACGCCATCTCGGCCACGGCGGCGACGTGTTCACCGGCGCCGGTGGCACCGTCGTCACGGTCAGCGGCGCCAAGGGAGGCGTCGGCGCGACCCTGCTCGCCGTCCAGCTGGCCCTCGCCGCGCAGGCCTCCGGCCGCCCCACCGCCCTCGTCGACCTGGACCTCCAGGCCGGCGACGTCGCCTCCTACCTCGACGTCCAGTTCCGCCGCTCGGTCGTCGACCTCGCCGCGATCACCGACCTCTCGCCCCGCATCCTCGCCGAGGCCGTCTTCCGCCACGACACCGGCGTGGCCCTGCTGCTCGCCCCCGGCGAGGGCGAACGCGGCGAGGAGGTCACCGACCGCGCCGCCCGCCAGATCATCGGCGCCCTGCGCTCCCGCTACGAGGTCGTCGTCGTCGACTGCGGCGCCCAGCTCGGCGGAGCCGGCGCCACCGCGGTCGAGATGGCCGACCGCGCCCTGCTCGTCACCACCCCCGACGTGGTGGCCGTCCGCGGCGCCAAACGCACCGTCCGCATGTGGGACCGCCTCCAGATCCGCAAGGCCGAGGAGACGACGGTCGTGGTCAACCGGCACAGCCGCGCCACGGAGATCCAGCCCGCGCTCGTCCAGAAGATCACCGGTACGCCCGTCGCGGCGACCACGGTCCCCGCCAACTTCAAGGAACTCCAGTCCGCCGTGGACGCCGGCCGCGTCCACGCCCTCGACGGCAAGGGCACCGTCCGCCAGGCCATGTGGGCCCTCGCGGGCGAACTCGGCCTCGTCGCGGCCCCGGAGGGCTCGCAGCACCGCAGGTCCGGCCGGGCGGGGCGCGGCGGCGACCGGGGGGCGGCGGGATTCCGCCGCAGGAGGGAGTGACGTGAGACCACGGCGACCGACACCACGACGACCGGCCTTGCCGACATCACGGAGACCGGGGCCAGGGCGGCACGGAGGCGACCGGGGCCAGGTCACCGTCGAGCTTCTCGGCATGACCCCGCTCATCATCGTGACCTTGGTGGTGGTGTGGCAGTTCGTGCTCCTGGGATACACGTTCACGCTCGCGGGGAATGCTGCCGACGAGGCGGTGCGGGCGGGGACGGCGGCGCATCGGGGGGAGCGGCAGGCCGTGTGCGAACAGGCGGGACTGGACAAGCTGTCGGACGCGTGGCGCTCCGGCGCCACGGTCAGCTGCCCGACGTCGGGCGGATACGTGACGGCGACCGTCACCCTCCGGGTCCCGGTCCTGTTCCCGGGCGCGATCGACTTCCCGTTCGAGGTGAAGGGCCACGCCGGTGCCGTGGAGGAGGAGGACGACTGACATGGGCGGCGGACGTCGGAGAAGTGACCGGGGACAGGTCGCCCTGGAGTACCTCGGCTTCCTGCCGATCCTGCTGTTCGTCGCGCTGGCCGCCGTACAACTGGGTCTGATCGCGTACGCGGCGCAGCAGGCGGGTACGGCGGCCAGGGCCGGGGCCCGCAGCGCGTCGCTCGGCGAGGGCGCGGGGGGAGCCTGCCGGGGCGCGGTCAGTTCCTGGCTCGCCGACGGCACCAGCTGTGCCCCCGAGGACCTGGGCGAGGAGGTCCGGGTCATCTCCACCGTCACCATCCCGTCCGTCATCCCCGGCATCGGGGACTTCGGCGAGGCCCACCGCACGGCCACGATGCCCGTCGACCACTGAGTCCGGCCCCACCACCGAGTCCACGACCGAACGCACCGAGGAGGAACCGGAGATGAGCCTGCGGGCCCGCATCACCTCGCCCGAGGAGCACGGCGGCCGGGGCGAGGACGGCCACCTGGTCGCCTCCTACCGGGTCAAACTCCTGGAGGAGATCGACCTCGCCGAGATGAGCGCACTGGCGGCGGCCGAGCGCCGGGCCCGTCTGGAACGGGTGCTGGGGCACATCATCAGCCGCGAGGGCCCGGTGCTGTCCACGACGGAGCGCGCACAGCTCATCCGCAGGGTGGTCGACGAGGCGCTGGGCCTCGGCATCCTCGAACCGCTCCTGGAGGACGCCTCCATCACCGAGATCATGGTGAACGGCCCGGACGCGATCTTCGTCGAACGGGCCGGCCGGGTCGAACAGCTGCCGCTGCGCTTCGCCTCCGACGACCAGCTCATGCAGACGATCGAACGCATCGTCTCCACGGTCAACCGCCGCGTCGACGAGACCAACCCGATGGTCGACGCCCGCCTCCCGTCGGGCGAACGCGTCAACGTGATCATCCCCCCGCTGTCCCTCACCGGCCCCACCCTCACCATCCGCCGCTTCCCGCGCTCCTTCACCCTGCACGAACTCATCGGCTTCGGCTCGCTGGACGAGCCGATGCTGTACCTGCTGGCGGCACTGGTGCAGGCGAAGTTCAACATCATCGTCTCCGGCGCGACCGGCACCGGGAAGACGACCCTCCTGAACGCCCTCTCCGGGCTCATCCCGGAGCACGAACGCATCATCACCATCGAGGACTCGGCCGAACTCCAGCTCCAGCAGTCCCACGTCATCCGCCTGGAGTCCCGGCCCCCGAACGTCGAGGGCAAGGGTCGCATCACCATCCGCGACCTGGTCCGCAACTCGCTGCGCATGCGTCCCGACCGGATCGTGGTGGGCGAGGTCCGAGGCGGCGAGTCCCTGGACATGCTCCAGGCGATGTCGACCGGTCACGACGGCTCCCTGGCCACCGTCCACGCCAACAGCGCCGAGGACGCGCTGATGCGGCTCCAGACGCTGGCGTCCATGTCGGACGTCGAGATCCCCTTCGTCGCCCTGCACGACCAGATCAACAGCGCGGTGGACGTCATCGTCCAGCTCACCCGCTTCGCGGACGGGACCCGGCGGGTGACGGAGATCGCACTGCTCGACAGCCACGGCGGGGAGCCCTACCGGCTGGCGACCATCGCCCGCTTCAACGCCCGGCCGATGGGCGCGGACGGCCGTATCCACGGCGTCTTCGCGTACCACCCGCTGCCGCGCCGCACCGCCGACCGCCTCTACATGGCGAGCCAGCCGATCCCGCAGGCCTTCGGAGTGGCCCGCACGCTCGACGAGTTGACCACCAGAGAAGCCCGATAGCCCGACAGCCCGCCGGCCCGGTGACCAGAGAGCCCGAGAGCCCGACAGCCCGACAGCAGACCTTCGCGACAGCGCGGCCCGGACGGAAACGGAACAGGACAGGACAGGCAGGACCCCACATGACCCTCCAGAACCTGATCACCCTCACCACCGGCGTGAGCCTGCTGACCTGCTGCCTGGCCGTCGTGGGCGTGCACACCTACGCACGGGGCCGCGCCCAGCGGGCCGCCCTCGTCGACCGCCTCACCGCCACCGGCCAGGTCCCCCCGACCGGCCGCCGGCGCCGCTTCCGCACCCTGGACCGCCGCCTGCGCCGCACCGACCTCGGCCGCACCCTGGAACTGCGGCTGACGGCCACCGGCCTGGACGTGACGCCGGGCGAGTTCCTCGCCTACATGCTGGCGGCGGTCGCGGCCCTGTGGCTGATCGGCCAGGCCACCCTGGCGCCCTTCTTCGGCCCCCTGGCCGGACTGCTCGGCATCTGGGCCGCCTGGCAGTTCCTCAACTGGCAGCGCCAGAAACGCATCGAACGCTTCATCAACCAACTCCCCGAACTGGCCCGCATCCTGGCCAACGCCACCAACGCGGGCCTCGCCCTGCGCACCGCGATCGGCATGGCCGCGGAGGAGCTGGAGGCCCCCGCCGGCGAGGAACTGGCCAAGGTCGCCAACCAACTGGCCGTCGGCCACTCCCTGGACGACGCCCTCGGCGAACTCGCCGACCGCCTCCCCTCCCGCGAACTCGTCGTCCTGGTCACCACCCTCGTCCTGTCCAACCGGGCCGGCGGCCAGGTGGTGGGCGCCCTGCGCAACCTCACGGAGACGCTGGAGGAGCGCAAGGAGACCCGCCGCGAGGTCCGTACCCAGCTGTCCCAGGTGAACATGACCTCCTACGCGGTGCCGGCGCTGGGGGTGGGCGCCCTGTTCCTCATGGACAGCGTCGCGGACGGCACCCTCGACCGCATGACGGGATCGGCCGCCGGCCAGGCCAGCGTGATCATCGCCTTCGCCCTCTACGCCGTCGGCTTCGTCCTCATCCGCCGCATGTCCCGCATCGACGTCTGAGGACCGAGGACTTCGGGACCGAGGACTTCGGGACCGAGGGAGGAATCGACCGCCATGGAACTTCTGCTCGCACTCGTCATGGGCCTCGGCGTCTGGGGCGTCTTCGCCGGCCTGCGCATGTACCGCGCGGAGGTGAAGCTGCCCAGCGACCTCGCCCTGGCGCTGGAGGTCGGCGCCACCCGCACCGGTGCCGTCGGCTCCCTCGTCGACCGCCTCGGCATGCGGTACGCCCCCGCCGTCCTGCGGCTCATGGGACCCCGGCAGGTAGCCAGATACCGCCGCAGGATCGACCTCGCCGGCAACCCCGGCGGCCTGACGATCGACCGCTACGCGGCCCGCCGGGCGGTCTACGGGGCGATCGGCGCGCTCGGTGCACTGGCCGCCCTGCTCCAGGGCAGCTTCTTCCTCGCCCTCCTCATGACCGCGTTCGGCCTGTTCTGGTCCGAGGTCGGCATCTGGTCGGCGATCCGGGTCCGCAGGGACGCGATCGAACGCACCCTCCCGGACTTCCTGGACGTCCTCGCCGTCGTCGTGAGCGCGGGCCTCGGCTTCCGCCAGGCCCTCGACCGGGTGGCGTCCCGGTACGAGGGCCCGTGGGCCGACGAGATCCGGATCACGCTCCGCCAGATGGACCTCGGCGTGAGCCGCCGCGACGCCTTCGCCGAACTCCGCCGCCGCAACGACTCCGAGCAGGTCGCCATGTTCGTCACCGCACTCCAGCAGGGCGAGGAACTGGGCGCGCCGATCGTCGACACGCTGGTCGCGATCGCCAAGGACATGCGCCGTACGGACGCCCAGAACGCCCGCCGCAAGGCCGCCCGCGCGGTCCCCAAGGCCACGCTGATGATCACGACGTTCATGGTCCCGGCCACGATGCTCCTCCTCGGCGCGGGCATGCTGCTGGGCTCCGGCACGGACTTCAGCTCGATCACGGGCGAGTAGGTGAGCGCGATGACGGCCATGACGGCCACTCCGGGGCGACGCGGCGGCCTGCTGCGCCGCCGCCGTACACGGGCGGAGGAAGCCGCTGCGGCGGCCGGCGTTCCTGCCGCGGGTCCGGACCTCGCGGCCGCCCCCGTTTCCGCCGCCGTCCTCGACGGCGCACCCGCGGCCGAGCCCCCGGCCGCGCGGCGGGAGGCCGAGCCGCCCCTACCGCTCCAGGTCAACGCGCTCCAGGCGATGTGCCGCCAGGTCTTCGGCTTCCGGCTCGCCATGATCGCCCTGGCCGCCCCGGCCGCCCTCCTCAACGCCTCACCGGGCCTGGGGACCCGCCTGGTCGGCGCGGCCGTGGTCATCACCTTCATGGGCTCCTACGTCCTCTTCCGGGACTGGGAACGCTTCGGCCCCCTCCTGCTGCGCCACCCCACCCTGCTCGCCGTGGACACCCTCTTCGGCACCCTGTTGCTGATCTCCGCGGGCCCCGACACCACGCTCGCCTACGTCAGCGTCTGCACCCCCCTCCTCGCCGGCATCGTCTACGGCTGGCGGGGCGCCGCGGGTTTCGCCTCGCTCCAGTCGCTGATCCTGCTGCTGGTCCACGCCACCCTGGAACGGGAGTCCGGTGCGAGCCTCGCGGAGAGGCTGCTGCTCCCCGGCTTCTGCGTCATCACCGGGGCCGTGGGCTCCACCCTGCGCGGCCTCATGCTCCGCTTCGGCACCGCGACCCTGGCGCTGACCACGGTCAAGGCCCGGCTGGCCGTGACCCAGGCGGTCGCGGCCGAACGGGCCCGGCTGGCCCGCGACATGCACGACTCCGTCGCCAAGACCCTGCACGGCGTGGCCCTCGCGGCGGACGGCCTGGCCCGTTCGGCCGGGTCGGCGACCATGGACCCGGACCGCGTCCGGCAACAGGCCGAACTGGTCGCCCGCGCCGCCCGCCGCGCCGCCGCCGAGTCCCGCGAACTCCTCACCGACCTGCGCCGCGAAACGGACCCGGACCAGGGCGTCGACCTCCTGCACGAACTGGCCGTCCACACCCGCGCCTTCGCCGACCGGACCGGCCTGCCGGCCGTCTACCGCCCCACGGGCGACCGCACCACGCTCCCCGTCCCGCCCGCCGTGGCCCGACACCTCCTGACCATCGCCGCGGAGGCCCTGGAGAACGCCCACCGGCACGCCGGCCCCACCCGCGTCGAGGTACGGGCAGGCGTGCGCGACGGACTCCTCGACGTCGGCGTCCTCGACGACGGACCCGGCCTGCCGCCCGGCACCGACCTCGAACAACTGCGTCGCACCGGGCACTTCGGACTCGTCGGCATGGGGGAGCGGGCCGAGACCGTGGGCGCCCGCATCCGCTTCGGCGAGGGTCTTCACTCCCGCGGCACCGGGGTGTTCCTGCAACTTCCCCTCGCGGCACTCACGACTTCGGCACCATGACCCGCACGCCGTACGACCGGAACCCCCGCCCCACGAGAGGAGGCCGCCCGATGCCGGACCAGCCGCCCGTCACCCCCCTGGGTGACGCCTTCGCACCGCCGCCCCCGTCCATGCCGGTGCGGGTGGTGGTGGCCGACGACAATCCGGTGGTCCGCGCCGGCCTGACCGCCCTCCTCTCCGGCGTGGAGGACATCACGGTGGTCGCGGAGGCCGCCGACGGCCGCCAGGCCTACGAGGCGGCCCTCCACCACCGCCCCGACCTCGTCCTGCTGGACGTCCGCATGCCCGACGTGGACGGCCTCTCCGCGCTGCCCCACCTGGTGCGGATCGCCCCCGTCGTGATGCTCACCTACAGCAGCGAGTCGGAGGTCGTCCAGGAGGCCCTGCGCCGCGGGGCGGGCGGCTACCTGGTGCACGGCGAGTTCACCGTGACGGAGCTGCTCTCCGCGATCCGGGACATCGTGGCGGGACGGGCCCACTTCACCCCCACGGCGGCGACGGCGGTGCTCGCCCACCTCCGCTCCTCCGATGCGACTGCACATGATGACGGATCTTCAGGAGTCTCATTCCCACAGACTTACCGAGAACGGCTTTCGCATGTGCAACCACTTGTGGGACAGTCGGTCGGGGCGCACCAACTCAGCGCGAGGGAGGTGGAGATCATGGACCTGATCGCGGCGGGCCTGACCAACCGGCAGATCGCCGCCGCCTGCTTCATCAGCGAGAAGACGGTCAAGAACCACATCAACCGCATCTTCGCCAAGCTCCACAGCACCAGCCGTTCCGAAGCGGCGGCCAAGTGGCTGGGAACGGCGGTGACCCCGTGACGAGCCGCCGCACCCCCGATTGGGCCCGCGATTGGGCCCTGGGACCCTCCGCCGGGACTCCCGTTCCGCCCTACGTTCCTCATGCCGGTAACGCCTCAAACGGAGGGGAACGCCATGAGCGACCTGATGCTGAAGACCGTCGTCGCGGCCAAGGTCCGGGTGAGCGGCTGGAAGAACACGACGGCCGAGGCCGTCCGTCGCCGCGGCGACCGGGGGCAGACCGCGGTCGAGTACCTGGGCATCATCGCGGTGGTGGTGGCGATCGTGGTGCTGATCGCGAACACGAATCTGGGCCAGACGATCGTGGACAAGCTGAGGACGCAGATCGAAAAGGTGGCTCCCTGATTCGATCTCGCGCGTACGGCGACGCAGGGCAGGTCTTCCCCATCTACCTGACGGTGGTGGCGGGCCTGCTCTTTCTCGCGTTCGCGTACTTCGCGGTCGGCCAGGCCGCGGTGAACCGCAACGGCGCCCAGACCGCCGCCGACGCGGCAGCGTTAGCGGCGGCGCAAGAGACCAGAGACCAGCTTGCGGACCTCTGGATCGTGGATGTCCGGGACCCGGCGAAATGGCAGAACATATTCAACGGTAACGGGGCCGACGACACCTGCTGGCGGGCTTTCGAGCTTGCGGCCATGAACGACGCGGGCAACGTCGAATGCGGCCCGGACGGCCTTCTGGGCTACAGCGTGACCGTCCAGGCGAACAAGCCCATCGGAAGCTCCGTCGTCCCGGGTACGGCGGACAGAAGATCGCACGCATCCGCCACTGCCGTGATCGAGCCGCTGTGCGAATTCGAACTCCCAGGTGAGGAAAGCGAAGGCGATGCACTTCCGAAGCTGACCTGTGAGGGCGGAAGGGACTGGGAACTGGACCCGGAGAACCTCACCGACCTGCCCGCGCCGGAAGACCTCTTCGACGTCCACCTGGCCGACTGACGAGCGAACGACGAGTGGAGAAGGAAGCAGAGTGATGAGGATGCGGTTCACGGCGAAAGCCGGCAGAGGGATGGTCGCGCTGGCCGCCGTGGCCGGGCTGGCCGTCGGCGCGACCGCTTGCAGCGGCGGGGACGGCGACGGCAAGAAGCCCCAGAATTCGACCTCCGCCCCGCAGGGCGACGGGTCGCAGCCCAGTGCGCAGGAAGGCCAGTCGGCGGATCCGCTGGCGGAGGTGAAGGGTCCGAGCGGCCTCCTTCTCCAGATCACGTCCGCGGTACGCGACGCGGGAGGCTTCGTCACCGTGAGCGGTGCACTGAAGAACGACAGCGGAACGAAAGTCGTCATCCCGTCCGCACTGAGTGGCAACGAGACAGAGATCATCAACAACGGGCTGTCGTTGGGGGGCGCGACCCTGGTCGACTCCAAGAGCAAGAAGCGCTACTACGTCCTGCGCGACACGGAAGGCCGACCCCTGACGACGACGGGCTTCTCGGCGCTCAAGGCCGGGGAAACCATCGACGTGTTCCTCCAGTTCCCGTCGCCGCCCGCCGACACGGCCGACGTCTCCTTCCAGCTGCCGCTGTTCCCCAGCGCGGTCATCAAGATCTCCGGGTGAGCCCCGATGACCCCCACCGGACTCGCACCCCGTCAGCTGCCCCTGGCCCTGCTCGCCACCACCCTGCTCCTCCTCACCACACCTCCCGCCCGCGCCGACGACCCCAGCGTCCCGCCGGGCACCGAGCCCACCGCCACCGCCCCCGTGGAAGTGGACCCCAACGACCCCGACCTCAAGCTGCCCGAGGGTGCCACCCTCGCGGAGCCCAAGGTGCTCGACATCAAGCAGGTCGTCGAGGACGAGACCGGGGACGAGCGACGGGAGGACACCAACGCGGACGTGAAGTTCGCCCTCCAGGCGGAAGTCCTCTTCGGCAAGGACAGCGCCAGGCTCAGCGCCGACGCCAAGGCCCGCATCGCCGGGATCGCCGCGGAGATCGAGAAGCAGAACGCCACCCGGATCCGGGTCTTCGGCTTCACCGACAACCTCGGCTCCTCCGCCCACGGCGACGTCCTGTCGAAGCAGCGCGCGAACGCGGTCCAGGCCGCCCTCGCCGGCGACCTGAACGACGCGAACGTCACTTTCGAGGTGCGCGGTTACGGCGAGCAGTACCCCATCGCCGACAACGCCTCGGAGGCAGGCCGCAAGAAGAACCGCCGGGTGGAGGTCACGTTCCCGAGGACGGCGGGCTGACGGGCCGATCTGCTCAGCCGACCGGCCCCTCGCTCTTACCCGGCGTGCTCGGGGCTGATTCGGGCAGTGGGTCGGCGACGAAGGTCCCACGCCCGTGAACGGTCTCGACGAGCCCTCGTTCGCGCAGAACCTGGGCGGCCCGTCGGACGGTGAGGTAGGCGACGCCGTACTCCTGAGCGAGATCGCGCTCCGAGGGCAGGCGGGCGCCGGGCTGGAGTTCCCCGCTTCGAATCCTTGCCTCGACGTGGTTGGCGACGGCGACGTAGATGAGCTGGGATCCCTGCGGGTTGAAGTCGGGCACCTCACTGCGGTCACTCACAAGGGCAACATAGGTCGGCACTGAGCTGCACGAATCTATAGAGAGCTATACATAGCTCTACATGGCTTAGTAGGATCGTGAGCAGACGAGACCCCGGCGACCGCGCGAACGGCCCCGGGGCATGACCACCAGCTTTCAAGGAGCTGATGACAGTGAGCATTATCCATGCGCTGCTGCGCTGGACCCTGGCCGTGTTCGGGCCCGGCACCGGCAGGCGACGGGCGGGCGCGTGCCCCGCCGCGACGGCCCCGGCCCGCGTCCCGGAGAGCCGGCCCGGCCCCGTGGTCGTACCGCTCCCCATGGCCCGCTCCCCGTACGGGCTGCCCGTGCTGCTCGACGGCGCCCGCACCGCCCCGATCCGCCCGTACGTGCTCGCGGCGGAGAGGGCGGCCTGATGGGGACGGAAGGCAGGAGGCCCCGCCCGCCGGTGCGGATGTGCGTGTGCTGCGAGGTGACCACGGAAACGCCGGTGGTGGTCGCCGTGGTGCACCAGAACTCGGGGCCGGGCTTCGTCGTGTACGCGTGCCGGGCGTGCGCCGCGCACTACCCGCCGCAGCCGGACGTCCTCACCGTCCCGCGGCCGCCCGGTCGGACCGGGGACCGGCGGTGACCGCGCCGCCCGGCCCGGCGGCGGACCAGCGCGAGCTGTCGCCCGAGTGCGCCCTGGCGCGCAGGCCCGGATACGAGGACGTGCACGGCGCGTGCGGCCGCCTGCGGGATGTCCCGCTCCCGCACGGCGGAGGCCTGCTGCTGGTGCGCCGCTGCGGCTGCGCCTGCCACCGCCCGCCGACGGGGGACGAGGACCGGGCCGGCCCGTAGGCCCCGGACGCCCGGTGTGCGGTGACGGCGTTCCCCGTCAGCGGATGTCGTGGCCCGGGTGGGTCCGGTCGTAGGCGTGCCGTGCTTCCGCGATGACGGCACGGTGGGCGAGTGACCAGTCGGCGAGTGCCTTGACCAGGTGGGTCAGGCCGGCTCCGGTCTCGGTCAGGCGGTAGTCGACCTGGGCCGGGACGGTCGGGTACACGGTGCGCAGCACGAGGCCGTCGCGTTCGAGCCTGCGGACGGTGAGGGTGAGCATGCGCTGGGAAATGCCGTCGACGGCGCGCTGCAGTTCGCGGAACCGGCGTGGTCCGCCCGCGAGCTCGACGATCACGAGTACCGACCACTTGTCGCCGATGCGGTCCAGGACGTCGCGGATGCCGCAGTCGGGGTGGTCTTCGCGGCCGCAGGGGGCGAGGTCGGCGGGGGTGGTTACCCCGGTGTGCGTGAGTGACATCGAACTGCCTTCTTGAAGCCGACGGGGGCGCGATCAAGGATCAAGCGTAGTTACCGATGAGAACCACGACGGAAGGCTGCGATCGACATGATCCTGGTGACGGGAGCGAACGGGCACCTCGGCTCGGCCACCCTCGCGGCGCTGCGAGCCGGCGGCGCCGCCGCGACGGGTGGCAGCCGCACGCCGGGCGAGGGGATGCGGCACCTCGACTTCGACGACCACGCGAGCCTCGTCCTCACCGGGGTGTCGACCCTGGTGCTGGTCTCCGCCGGTTACGCGGAGGACGACCGGGTCGTCGGGCGGCACGCGGCGGTTCTGGAGGCCGCCGTGCGCGACGGCGTCGGCCACGTCGTCTACACGAGCCTGACCACCGCCGGCGACCATCTCGGCTTCGCGCTCGCGCACCGTGCCACCGAGCGCCTGGTGCGGGCGAGCGGACTGCCGTGGACGATCCTGCGCAACGGCCTGTACGCCGAACTCTTCGGCGGCTTGCTGATGTGGACCGACGACGGTGTGGAATCCGCTTTCGGGGACGGTGCCCTGTCGGCGGTCGCGCGGGGGGACCTCGCCGATGCCGCGGCGGCCGTCGCGGCGGATCCGGCCCGACACGGTGGGCGGGTCCACGACCTTGTCGGTACGCCGATCACGGCGGGGCAGGTGGCCGACCGGCTCGGGGTCCCGCACCGCGCCATCGGGCTAGGCGAGTACCGGCGCAGGCTCCTCGAGGAGACGCCGGGGCTCCTGCCGTTCCAGCCGCCCATGCTCGCTTCGATCGCCACGGCCGTCCGGCACGGCTTCCTGGACGGCACAGCCTCCGACCTCACGGATCTTCTCGGCCGCCCGGCCCGCGATCCACTGGCCACGGCCGTTGCCGCCGCGTCCGCCACCCGGCCGGAAGCAAGCCGCTAGGGCGTGTTTCGAAAGTAGCGTCGTCTGCCCGAAGGGCAGGCCCGGCGGCGTCTGGTGCGTGCGATCGCAAGGCGGAGGGTCGCCCCGATA
>NZ_JBFBCB010000044.1:0-65928 GCF_040682975.1 Streptomyces sp. NPDC051051 | reverse complement strand
CCGATACTGGTTGTATCGGGGCGACCCCGACAACGCGGCGAGCGTGCGTGCCAGGCGTCGCCGGGCAGACGGGACTTTCGAAACACGCCCTAGGCGTATCGGCCTGTGAGGTCGCCGGACCAGGTGGACGGGAGGTCGCGGCGCGGGCAAAGGTTTCGCCTCCGCCGCGCAAAGACTTCGCTCAGCCGCCGAGCTCCCCGGGTCTGTCCCCGAGCGGGAGCGGATTCTGCGGCTGTTCCAGAGGCGGCAGGTCGGGCAACGCGTCCCACGGCACCTGCATCCTGCGCAGGTCGGCCCGGACCTTGGCGGCCAGTTTCCTGGTGTCCCGGCGGTTCATGAGCGCGCCCACGGCGGCACCCACCAGGAAGGGCATGAGGTTCGGCAGGTTGCGGACCGTGCGCTTCATGACCTGCTGCCGCAGCTCGCGCTTCAGGGGGCCGCCGAGCGCCGAGTTGAACGAGGCGGGCTTCAGTACGTCCACACCGCGCTCGCCCGACCAGGAGCGCAGATACGCGGTGCTGCGGTCCACGAGGTTCCCGGCGGGGCGCACCCCGTAGACCTCGTGCAGTTCGGCGATCAGCTTCAGCTCGATCGCCGCCACGCCGCTGATCTCCGCGGCGATCTCGGCCGGCATCGCCGGCGGTACGGGGAGCATGGCCGCCGCACCGACACCGGCGCCCACGGTGGACGTGGCCTTCGCCGCGCCCGCCACGAGCTTGTCGGCGATCTGCTCCGGCCCGAGCCCGGGGAACTGCCGGCGCAGCGTCCGAAGATCCCGTACGGGGATCCGCGGGGCCATGTCGATGATCCGGTCGGCGAGACGGGCGATGCCCGCCCTGGCGCGGTCGCCGCCCCTGCGGGCACCTTCCTTGGCCAGGTCCACCGCCTTGTGCCGGATCGCCGCGGCCCGTCGCCGGGCGACGGGCGCGGCGCCCTGGGCCGGCGCCGGGAGATCGCCCCGGCCGCCCGCCGCATCGAGCGAGGCCGATCCCGCAGGGAGAACTCCCTTGCCGGATGGGCCTCGCTCGTCGTCACGCACGCCGTGAGGGCCGTCGGACGGCCCCTTGTCCGCTCCCAAAAGGGGGAAGCGGCGCTTCCGAGGAGGGGTCGAGCCAGTCACGGCCGACCCGCCCTCAGTCGCAGTCGCGGCAGATCGGCTGGCCGTTCTTCTCGCGGGCCAGCTGGCTGCGGTGGTGCACCAGGAAGCAGCTCATGCAAGTGAACTCGTCCTGCTGCTTGGGCAGTACCCGGACAGCCAGCTCCTCGTTGGAGAGGTCTGCACCGGGCAGTTCGAGGCCTTCCGCGGCCTCGAACTCGTCGACGTCGACCGCGGAGGCGGACTTGTCGTTCCGCCGGGCCTTCAGTTCTTCAAGGCTGTCGGAGTCAACGTCGTCGTCGGTCTTGCGTGGGGTGTCGTAATCGGTTGCCATTTCGCCTCTCCCCCTCTGGGTTTCTGCGGTGTCTCCAGCGCACGTAACGCGTGAGAGGCCGGACTTGTGCCCGCCTCGAGGCGGAGATTTTGCCTCACATCAAGGTCTGTTACTCAATCGACACCCAACCGGACTCCTCACGAGTGATCGGCTTGGATGGCGATCGGGACCGTACACGGTCCGAATGCCGCACCACAAAGGCGCCTCATCGTGTACTTCCCGTGATCAGGACCCCTGAAAACCCGGAGTTTCCGGGCTTTCCGACAGCATCCATGATCACGGAGAGTAGATGACCGGAAAATCGCTCTTGTGATCGATCACACATGGGAAAGCTCGATCGAGGCCCGAAAAATTCCGCGCAGAGCGAACAAGCCCATGTGTGCCGCGGCCGGGTCTCACAGCGGCAGACTGACTCGCATCACGAGCCCTCCTCCCTCGCGCGGCTGGGCCGCGATATGGCCGCCGTGCGCCCGTGCCACGGAGCGCGCGATCGACAGACCGAGCCCGACGCCCTTGTCGCTGCCCGTACGTTCGGTGCGCAGCCGCCGGAAGGGCTCGAAAAGATTGTCGATCTCGTAGGCGGGCACCACCGGGCCCGTGTTGGACACGACGAGCACCGCCTGGCCGTGCAGGACCTCGGTGGTCACCTCGACCCAGCCGTCCTCGGGGACGTTGTAGCGCACGGCGTTCTGCACCAGGTTAAGCGCGATCCGCTCCAGCAGTACGCCATTGCCCTGGACGACCGCGGAATCCCGCTTGCCACGGATCCGTACGCCCTTCGCCTCCGCCTCGCCGTGCACCTGGTCGATGGCCTGCCCGGCGACCTCGGCGAGGTCGACCGGCTTGCGCTCGACGATCTGGTTGTCGCTGCGGGCGAGCAGCAGCAGGCCCTCCACGAGCTGCTCGCTGCGCTCATTGGTGGCCAGCAGCGTCTTGCCGAGCTGCTGGAGTTCCACCGGCGCGTTCGGGTCGGAGAGGTGGACCTCGAGGAGCGTGCGGTTGATGGCCAACGGCGTTCTCAGCTCGTGCGAGGCGTTGCCCACGAAACGCTGCTGGGCGGTGAAGGCCCGCTGCAATCGCTCCAGCATGTCGTCGAAGGTGTCGGCCAGCTCCTTCAGCTCGTCGTCCGGCCCGTCCAGCTCGATACGGCGGGACAGGTCCGAGCCCGCCACGGAGCGCGCGGTGCGCAGGATCCGGCCGAGCGGGGCCAGCACCCGGCCGGCCATGGCGTAGCCGAACGCGAAGGCGATCACGGCGAGTCCGAGCAGGGCCAGCAGCGAGCGGCTGAGCAGGTCGTCCAGTGCGTGCTGGCGCTGCTGGTTGACGCACTCGTTCATCGCGCGGTTGAGCTCGCTGGCGGTCGGCTCGTTGGAGAAGTTGCAGATGTCGCTGGCGACCTGGCCGGCGAGGATCTTGAAGGGCAGGTCGCTGCCCACGTTGAGCGCGTTCGCCGCCAGCAGGTAGATGATCGACAGCAGCAGGATGCCGGCGATCAGGAACATCCCGCCGTAGAGCAGCGTGAGCCGTATCCGGATGGTCGGGCGCAGCCAGGGGAAGGGGGCCTGCGGCCTCCTGGGGTCCCAGGTGGGCTTCGGGGGCGCCTGGGGAGGCGCCGGAGTCGTGGCCATGGGATCAGATCCGGTAGCCGGAGCCGGGGACCGTGACGATCACCGGCGGTTCACCGAGCTTGCGGCGCAGGGTCATGACGGTCACGCGCACGACGTTGGTGAAGGGGTCGGTGTTCTCGTCCCAGGCCTTCTCCAGGAGCTGCTCCGCGGAGACGACGGCGCCCTCGCTGCGCATCAGCACCTCCAGGACGGCGAACTCCTTGGGTGCGAGCTGCACCTCCTTGCCGTCCCGGAAGACCTCGCGGCGGTTCGGGTCGAGCTTGATGCCGGCGCGCTCCAGCACGGGCGGCAGCGGCAAACTGGTGCGCCGGCCCAGGGCCCGCACGCGTGCGATCAGCTCGCTGAAGGCGAAGGGCTTCGGGAGGTAGTCGTCGGCACCGATCTCCAGGCCCTCGACGCGATCGCTGACGTCACCGGAGGCCGTGAGCATGAGCACGCGGGTGGGCATGCCCAGCTCGACGATCTTGCGGCAGACGTCGTCGCCGTGCACGAGCGGGAGGTCACGATCGAGGACGACCACGTCGTAGTCGTTGACGCCGATGCGCTCCAGGGCGGCCGCACCGTCGTACACGACGTCGACGGCCATGGCCTCACGGCGCAGTCCGGTGGCCACCGCATCGGCGAGCAGCTGCTCGTCCTCGACGACGAGTACGCGCACGTCGCTTGTCCTTCCTGTGTCCACCCGCGTAGCGCGCTGTGGGCGCACGCGGGCAGGGGATTCGGTGGGTGTGGGCTTCCATCCTGCCCTTTTCGGCCATAAGTCGGCGGTAAGGCGGGTGCGGGGCCGTGAGGGGCAGGTGTGAGGCCCGGGAATGCCGGATTTTCTCGCCGGGTTGAGGTTTCTGCGGGAGGGAGCGGGGGGAGGACGGCTTTACACCCCGCGATCACGCTCTGCATGTGCCGCAGCACCATGCGGCACTCCGCGATCCGCTTTCCGCAGAGCGGGCGTGGGTGTCCGGCACCGTCGCCGCCCGGCCGGGCAGCGCTGGGCACCTACTGGAGACGTGATCGCCCCTTCCCAATCGGCACACCCCCGTGCCACAGACCCACGACCAAGGACGAGGGGGCGCAGCATGGACGCATTCACCGCAGGACTTCTGCAGCGCATAAGGGCGACCGAGTCCGATCTGACGCGGGCTCGAAGCGAGGGCGACGACTTCCTCGTGGAGGTCGAACAGGGCGAGCTCGACGACCTGCGCCGTCTCGCCGCCGAGCACGGTGTGCAGGTCGGCGCGACAAGCGTCTGAGCAGTTCGCACGCACGACGGAGGGGCCCCGGCGAATCCAGCGCCGGGGCCCCTTCGTGTGCCCGCGTCGGGCGTCCGGCCGGGCATGCGGCCGGACGCCCCGCGGACGCGTCGTCGTGCGTCCAGCGGACGCGTCTTCGTGCGTTCAGTCGTGCCAGGCGCCGAAACCCTCCAGGAGCCGCTGGAGGGGCTCGAAGACACCCGGCGTCGCGGCGATCGCCAACTCGCGCGAGGGGCGCTCTCCGGGGCGTCCACCGGTCAGGGCGCCCGCCTCCCGGGCGATCAGGTCGCCCGCCGCGAGGTCCCACGGGTGCAGACCGCGCTCGTAGTACCCGTCGAGCCGGCCGGCGGCCACGTCGCACAGGTCGACGGCCGCGGAGCCGCCGCGCCGGATGTCGCGCAGCAGCGGGATCAGCTGCCGGGAGACGTCGGCCTGGTGGGTGCGGACCTCGGTGACGTAGTTGAAGCCGGTGGAGACCAGCGCCTGTTCGAGCGGGGCCGGCGGCCGGCAGGTGATGCGGCGTTCGCCCTCCCAGGCTCCCGTCGCCCACGCGCCGCCTCCGCGCACCGCGCGGTAGGTCTCGCCGCGCATCGGGATCGCCACGACGCCGACGACGGTCTCGCCGTCCTGTTCGGCGGCGATGGAGACGGCCCAGGTGGGCAGGCCGTAGAGGTAGTTCACGGTGCCGTCGAGGGGGTCGATCACCCAGCGGATGCCGCTGCTGCCCTCGGCGGAGGCGCCCTCCTCGCCGAGGAAGCCGTCGTCGGAGCGGTGTTCGGAGATCAGACCGGTGATCAGTTTCTCGGCCGCGATGTCCATCTCGGTGACGACGTCGATGGGGCTCGACTTGGTGGCGGCGACCGCGAGGTCGGCCGGCCGGCCGTCCCTCAGCAGTTCGCCGGCCCGGCGGGCGGCCTCCTCCGCGAGTTCGAGCAGTTCCCGGTGCAGGGGGTCGGTCACGGCGCTCCTCACGCGTACGGGCTGTCGGCGCCCGCCGCGGCGGGCCTGGGGGCGCGGGACGGGCAGCAGCCCACCGGGCAGACGTCGTGGCTCGCCCCGAGCGCGCCCAGGGTGCACGGGGTGACGTCCCGGCCGTTCTCGGCCGCGGCGCGCTCCAGGACGAGGTCGCGGACGGCGGCGGCGAAGCGCGGGTCGGCGCCGACGGTGGCCGAGCGGCGCACCGGCAGGCCCAGTTCGGCGGCCTTGGCCGTGGCCTCGGTGTCGAGGTCGTACAGGACCTCCATGTGGTCGGAGACGAAGCCGATGGGGGCCATCACGACGGCCGGTGCCCCGGCGGCGTGCCGCTCCTCCAGGTGGTCGCAGATGTCGGGCTCCAGCCACGGGATGTGGGGGGCGCCGGAGCGGGACTGGTAGACGAGCTGCCAGGGGTGGTCGACGCCGGTGCGCTCACGGACGGCGTCGGCGACGAGCCGGGCCACGTCCAGGTGCTGCGCGACGTACGCCCCGCCGTCGCCGTGGCCCTCCTCGGGGCCGGAGGTGTCGGCGGCGGCCGTCGGGATGGAGTGGGTCGTGAAGGCGATGTGGGCGCCGTCGCGGACGTCCTCGGGGAGGTCGGCCAGGGAGCGGACCACACCGTCGACCATGGGCTCCACGAAGCCCGGGTGGTTGAAGTAGTGCCGCAGCTTGTCGATCTTCGGGAGCTCCAGGCCCTCGGCCTCCAGCGTGGCCAGCGAGTCGGCGAGGTTCTCGCGGTACTGGCGGCAGCCCGAGTAGGAGGCGTAGGCGCTGGTGGCGAGGACGAGGACGCGGCGGCGGCCGTCGGCGACCATCTCGCGCAGGGTGTCCGTGAGGTACGGGGCCCAGTTGCGGTTGCCCCAGTAGACCGGCAGGTCCAGTCCGTGGTCGGCGAAGTCCCGGCGCAGGGCGTCCAGCAGGGTGCGGTTCTGGCCGTTGATGGGGCTGACCCCGCCGAACAGGAAGTAGTGCTGACCGACTTCCTTGAGGCGTTCCTTGGGGATGCCGCGCCCGCGTGTCACGTTCTCCAGGAACGGGACCACGTCGTCCGGGCCTTCAGGTCCGCCGAAGGAGAGCAGGAGCAGGGCGTCGTAGGGGGTGGCATCGAGCGCGTCTGGCATGTCTCGATCCTGCCACCCGTCGCCGACAGCCCGGAAACTCCGGGTGCCGTGGCGGGCGACCGCCCTGAAGGGGAACGCGCGCGGGGGTGCGTTAGGGTTACCTAACTCGTAAGCTGTATCGGCTGCGTACACGCCTTACCGGGTGGGCAGCGCACTCCCGCATGTCCTGCCGAGCCCCGCAGCAACACCCTTCCTCGCGCCGTGCCGAGCCGCCACGCACGCGTGACCGGACCCGACGGAGATCTCCGTGCCCAGCTCCTACCGCGCCCTGTTCGCCGCCCCAGGCTCGAGGGGTTTCTCCGCCGCGGGGTTCCTCGGCCGGATGCCGCTGTCGATGATGGGCATCGGCGTGGTCACGATGGTCTCCCAGCTCACCGGGCGCTACGGCCTCGCGGGCGCCCTCTCGGCGACCATCGCGCTGTCGGCGGCGGCGATCGGGCCGCAGATCTCCCGCCTGGTGGACCGGCACGGGCAGCGCAGGGTGCTGCGGCCCGCCACGCTGGTCGCGCTCGCCGCCGCGGCGGGGCTGCTGCTGGCGGCGCACTTCACGTGGCCGGACTGGGTGCTGTTCGCGTGCGCCGCCGCGATCGGTACGGTGCCCTCTCTCGGCGCGATGATCCGGGCCCGCTGGGCGGCCCTGTACCGGGGCACCCCGCAGCTGCACACCGCGTACTCCTTCGAGTCCGTGGTGGACGAGGTCTGCTTCATCTTCGGCCCGATCATCTCCATAGGCCTGTCCACGGCCTGGTTCCCGGAGGCCGGCCCGCTGCTGGCGGCCTGCTTCCTCGCCGTCGGCGTCTTCTGGCTGACCGCGCAACGGGCCACCGAACCCGAGCCCCACCCGCGCGACCACAAGGGCGGCGGTACGGCGATGCGCTCGCCCGGTCTGCAGGTGCTGGTGGCGACGTTCGTGGCGACGGGGACGATCTTCGGGGCGGTCGACGTGGTCACCGTCGCGTTCGCCGACGAGCAGGGGCACAAAGCCGCCGCGAGCGTCGTCCTGGCGCTTTACGCGGCCGGTTCCTGTGCGGCGGGTCTGGTCTTCGGCCTGCTGCGCCCCCAGGGAGCCCCGGAACGACGCTGGTTGCTGGGCGTGTTCATGATGGGCGTGAGTATGATCCCCCTCCTACTGGTCGGGAACTTGCCGTTTCTGGCCGTGGCGCTCTTCGTCGCGGGCCTCGCCATCGCTCCCACGATGATCACGACGATGTCCCTCATCGAAGAGCACGTACCACGGGCGCAGCTGACCGAGGGCATGACCTGGGTGAGCACCGGGCTCGCGGTCGGGGTCGCGCTGGGCTCCTCGATCGCCGGCTGGGTCATCGACACGGCGGGCGCGCGGGCCGGGTACGGGGTTCCGGCGGTGTCCGGGGCCGTCGCGGTCGCGGTCGGTTTCCTCGGGTACCGTCGGCTCAGCAGGCCGGCGCCGGGTCGTGGAGGCACCGTTGAGCAGCACAGCGAGCGGGAAGAGCGGCACGTGGCGTAACTGGGGCGGCAACGTCGTCTCCCGCCCCGCGCGGGAGGTCACACCCGCCTCCGTCGACGAGCTGGCCGCGGCCGTGCGCCGGGCGGCCGAGGACGGACTGACGGTCAAGCCGGTCGGCACGGGCCATTCCTTCACGTCGATCGCCGCGACGGACGGCGTGTTGATCCGCCCTCACCTGTTGACCGGTATCCGCGACATCGATCGCGAAGCGATGACCGTCACGGTCGAGGCGGGCACCCCGCTCAAGAGACTCAACCTGGCGCTGGCGCGCGAGGGGCTGTCGCTCACCAACATGGGCGACATCATGGAGCAGACCGTCTCGGGGGCCACCAGCACGGGCACCCACGGCACGGGCCGCGAGTCGGCCTCCATCGCCGCGCAGATCAGGGGCCTGGAGCTGGTCACGGCCGACGGCTCGGTGCTGACCTGCTCGGAGAAGGAGAACCCGGACGTCTTCGCTGCGGCCCGGATCGGTCTCGGCGCCCTCGGCGTCGTCACCGCGATCACCTTCGCCGTGGAGCCGGTCTTCCTGCTCACCGCGCGCGAGGAACCGATGCCGTTCGACAAGGTCCTCGCCGACTTCGACGAACTGTGGGCCGAGAACGAGCACTTCGAGTTCTACTGGTTCCCGCACACCGGCAACACCAACACCAAGCGCAACAACCGCAGCGCGGGCCCGCGCAGGCCGGTGGGGCGACTGGCCGGCTGGTTCGAGGACGAGTTCCTCTCCAACGGCGTCTTCCAGGCGGCCCAGTGGGTGGGCCGGGCGGTGCCGGCCACCGTCCCGGCCATCGCCGAGGTGTCCAGCAGGGCGCTCTCCGCACGCAGCTACACGGACATCCCGTACAAGGTCTTCACGTCGCCGCGCCGGGTCCGGTTCGTGGAGATGGAGTACGCCGTGCCGCGCGAGGCGGTGACCGAGACGCTGCGCGAGCTGAGGGCCATGATCGAACGCTCTCCGCTGCGGATCAGCTTCCCCGTGGAGGTGCGCACCGCGCCGGCCGACGACATCACCCTGTCCACCGCCTCCGGCCGCGACAGCGCGTACGTCGCCGTCCACATGGCCAAGGGCGCGCCCTACCGGGGATACTTCACCGCCGCCGAACACATCTTCACCGCGCACGAGGGCCGGCCGCACTGGGGGAAGATCCACACGCGGGACGCGGAGTACTGCGCCGGGGTCTACCCGCGGTTCGGCGAGTTCACGGCACTGCGGGACCGGCTGGATCCCGACCGGCGCTTCCAGAACGACTACCTGCGGAGGGTCCTGGGGCAGTAGCGGGCTCGCCGGCGTGGGGGCGGTGACTGTCGATCCCGCCCTTGCGGTGCCCACGGCCCGAGGGACGCTCAGGCCGGTTCCCCCCTCGCCCGCCGCCGCCTTCCCGACCTCCGGCGGCTGCGTGACGTACGCCACGCCCGAGATCGCGGAAAGCGCTTGCCGAATCAACAAGCCGCACCCCTTGCCGGAAGTTGGGCGGCGCGCCGAGCCACGCACGTGGCCCGAATGGAGTACTGTGGCGAGCCCTGGGTCCGGTCTCCCACCAGGATGTCCGGAGCCTCGACGGACAGTCAGGAGGGGGCCGATTGCGCAGGGTTACGGAGTTGGTCACTTAGCGTGGCGAATTGATAACCGTGTCATAACGGCGATCAAGGGCCCTCGCGCGACACGCCGGGCAACTCGGCAAGGTTGTGGCAGGCTGCACCCGGGCAGGCCACACTCGACTAGCGGAAGCAGCGACGCACGTGACGTCGGCAGGCACCACCCGGGAGGTCCCCATGCCCGAACTGCGTGTCGTGGCCGTCTCGAATGACGGCACACGGCTGGTGCTGAAGGCTGCGGACAGCACGGAGTACACGCTTCCGATCGACGAGCGTCTGCGCGCCGCCGTCCGCGGCGACCGTCCCCGCCTCGGCCAGATCGAGATCGAGGTGGAGAGCCATCTCCGCCCCCGCGACATCCAGGCGCGTATACGTGCCGGCGCGACCGCGGAAGAAGTCGCGCAGATGGCAGGCATCCCCGTCGACCGCGTACGCCGCTTCGAGGGCCCCGTGCTGGCCGAGCGCGCGTTCATGGCCGAGCGCGCCCGCAAGACCCCGGTCCGCCGGCCCGGTGAGAACGCCGGACCCCAGCTCGGCGAGTCCGTGCAGGAGCGGCTGACGCTGCGCGGCGCCGACAAGGACACCGTGCAGTGGGACTCCTGGCGCCGCGACGACGGCACCTGGGAGGTCCTGCTCGTCTACCTGGTGGCGGGCGAACCGCACTCGGCGAGCTGGACGTACGACCCGCCGAGGCGGCTCGTCCAGGCCGTCGACGACGAGGCGCGCTCGCTGATCGGCGAGTCCGACGACCTCGCCGCGCCGGAGCCCAGCTTCCCGTTCGTGCCGCGCATCGCCCGGCTGCCCCGCGACCGCACGATGGACCGCGCTCTCGACCGGGCGAGCCTGCCCGCACAGCCCTCCGAGCCTCCCGAGGAGAGCACCGGCGAGCGCGAGCGGGACTCGCTGACCAGCCTGCTGGAAGCGGTGCCGAGTTTCCGGGGCGACATGGTGGTCCCGGAGATCCCTTCCGAGGAACCGGAGGAGCCCGCCGAGGAAGCGGACCTCGAGGAGCCTCCGGCGCCCGCCGCGTCCGCCGGTTCCGCCTACGCGGACGTCCTCATGCCCCGCTCCGTGGGCAGCCACCGCGATCGGCTCATCGGTTCCACGGACCGTCAGGCCGAGGCCGACGGCGTCCGCCCCGGCCGCCGCGCGGCGGTGCCCAGCTGGGACGAGATCGTGTTCGGCACCCGGCGCAAGAAGCAGGAGTAAGCAGGAGCACGGGAGCGGGCCGCCGCACGGCGGCCCGGTGGTGGTGGCCGACGCTTCGCCGGAGTGGGTTCGCACACGGGTTCATACGTACGGAGGGGCCGCACCTGTTCGGTGCGGCCCCTCCTTCCTTGCCGCGCTTCCTCGTCGCGTGCGACGGACCTACCGGGGGTCAGGTCCGACGGCGACCGGGCGGGACGGGTCCGAGGACCACTCCGACCAGGAACCGACGTACAGCGCCGCCGGAATCCCCGCCACCGCGAGCGCCAGCACCTCGTGGGCGCCGGAGACGCCGGAGCCGCAGTACACGCCCACCTCGCTGCCGTCGGTCGCCCCGAGCGACGTGAAACGGTCCCTGAGGTCCCCGACGGGCAGGAAGCGGCCGTCCGGGCCGACGTTGTCCGTGGTCGGCGCCGAGACGGCGCCCGGAATGTGTCCGCCGACCCGGTCGATCGGCTCCACCTCGCCCCGGTACCGCTCGCCCGCGCGCGCGTCGAACAGCACGCCGGAGCGGGCCAGCACCGCCGCCGCGTCCGCGTCGAGCAGTCCCGTGGCGGCCGGCCGCGGCTCGAAGTCGCCTCCTCCGGGCGCCGGGACGTCGACCGACAGTTCTCCCTGCCACGCCGTCAACCCGCCGTCGAGGACCCGCACGTCCGGGTGACCTGTCCAGCGCAGCAGCCACCACGCGCGGGCCGCCGCCCAGCCCTGTCCGCCGTCGTACACGACCACCGGCCGGGCGGCCGACACACCCGCTCGGCGCATGGCGGCGCCGAACTCCGCCAGGTCCGGCAGCGGATGGCGGCCGCCCCCGCCGGGCGCCCCGGCCAGCTCCCGGTCCAGGTCCACGTAGACGGCGCCCGGCACGTGCCCGGACGTGTAGGCGGCACGGCCGTCGAACGGCGGTTCTCCGGCCGCCTTCGCCACACTGAGCTGCCAGCGGACGTCCAGCACGACCGGCGGGTTCTCCCCCGTCAGGGCGCTCGCGAGTTCGGATGCGGAGATGATGGCGTTCATGGCCCCATCCTCGCGCACGGGGTGGCCCCGCCGTCCAGGCCCGGCTACTCTGCTCGGCCGGACGGGCCCGATCACCCGGCGTACGGGACCGGGCACATGCCGTACGGCCGATCGGCGTCCTTCGGCAATCGCACGAAGACGGATGAGGAACCGCACACCGGGCGGCCTCCCGACACGCCCGCCGCACGACGACGGCGCGCCCGGAGCGCTCGGCACCGTGGGTGGTGCGAACATCGGCCCCGGGGTGCGGAAGCGACGCGGCCACCGCGAGTGGCCGAGGAGAGAGTGACGATGCCCGAGGCACGTGGGCCGGCCGGCCTGAACGGCGAAGCGCACACTCGGTACGTACCCGGCACACCCTGCTGGGTGAGCTTGATGGTGCACGGGTTGACGGCCACGCAGGAGTTCTACGGCGAGCTGTTCGGTTGGACGTTCCAACCCGGACCGCATCAGCTCGGCCCGTACGCACGTGCCCTGCTCGACGGCCGTGAGGTGGCCGGCATCGGCCAACTCCCCCCGGACCGGCACCTCCCCGTGGCCTGGACTCCCTACCTCGCCTCCGACGACGTGGACACCACCGCCGAAACGGTGCGCCTGAGCGGGGGCACGATCGGGGTCGGTCCGCTGGACGCCGCCGACGCCGGACGCCTGGCCATCGGCTCCGACCCGGTCGGCGCGGTCTTCGGCATCTGGCAGGCGACGGCCCACCTCGGCACCTGCATCACGGGCGTGCACGGCACCCCCGCCTGGAACGAGCTGCTGACCTTCGAGTCGGCGAGCGTCGTCAAGTTCTACGAGACGGTGTTCGGCTACCGCCGGGAAGCCGTGGTGGCCGACGACTTCGACTACGTCACGCTGAACGTCGCGGAACGTCCGGTCGCCGGAGTCCACGGCCTGGGCAACGCCCTGCCCCGGGACCGCGGACCGCACTGGATGACGTACTTCCAGGTGGACGACGTGGACGAGGCGGTCGCGCGGGTCGCCGGCCTGGGCGGCCGGCTCCTCGCGCCGGCGCGGGACGGCGCGCACGGGCGCGTGGCGACGGTCGCCGATCCGGAGGGGGCCCGCTTCGCGCTGATGCAGGAGTCTCTCTGAGGCCGGTGCGCTGTCCGTCGGGGGCCGACGCGGCTGCCCGGCAACCGACCTGACGAGCCGTGAGACCCGCCGGGTCGACGCTCCCGAAACGGTGGTCGGCAGCCGGAGTCACGGGAGAAGATGGCCCGTATGAAGGATGAAGGCTCCCCGATCGACCCCACCAGGCCGAGCATCGCCCGCGTCTACGACTATCTGCTCGGCGGCAAGGACAACTACGCCGTGGACCGGCAGGTCGGCGACGTGTTCAAGCGTGATCTCCCCGGTTCGCTGGCGATCGCCTTCGCCAACCGCGCGGCTCTGATACGGGCGGTCCGGGAGATCGCGACGACCACCGGCGTACGGCAGTTCATCGATCTCGGGAGTGGTCTTCCCACCGCGGACAACGTCCACCAGGTCGCGCAGCGGCATGCTCCGGAGTCCCGGGTCGTGTACGTCGACATCGACCCCCAGGTGCTGGTCCACGGGCGCGCCCTGCTGGAGGAGAACGACCGGACCCGGGTGGTCCCGGCCGACGTACGCGACCCCGAGGCCATACGCACGCACCCGGAGACCGTGGGGCTGATCGACTTCGACCGGCCCGTCGCCGTGATGTTCAGCGCCATCCTCCACCACGTCAACGACGAGGAGGACCCGGCCGGGATCGTCCGCTACTGGCGCGACCAGGTGCCCTCCGGCAGCTACTTCTTCGTCAGCCACTTCCGTTCCGGCAACAACCCAGAGACGGCGGAGGCCGAGCGGGTCCTCCAGGAGACGTTCGGCCGCGGCCGGTGGCGCACCGACAAGGAGATCGAGTCCCTCCTGGACGGCCTGGAGATCCTCGCCCCCGGCATAGTGCCCGCGCCGCGCTGGCGGCCCGAGGTGGTGGACAGCCCGTGGAGCGGCGACGGCGAACGGGAACTCACCGTCTGGGAGCGCCTCATCGCCGCCGGACTGGCCCGTAAGCCGTAGGGCGGCGCCCGCCCGTCCGCCTGGTGGGAACCGCGGGCGCCCGGTCAGGCGGAGTTGACCGGCAGCACGTCCGGCGACAGGACCGCCGCGCGGGCCGACGCGGCCGTCATGCGGCGGCGGTGGTGGCGCCGGCACAGGACCTCGTAGCCGACGGTGTCCGCCTGGTCCACGTCGCCGATCACGACCTGCGCGCCCTCGACGACCATCACCCCGCCGACCGTGCGGGCGTTGTGCGTGGCGCGGGCGCCGCACCAGCACAGGGCCTCGACCTGGAGGACCTCCACGCGGTCGGCCAGCTCGACGAGCCGCTGGGAGCCGGGGAACAGCTTGGAGCGGAAGTCGGTCGTGATGCCGAAGGCGTAGACGTCGATCTCCAGGTCGTCGACCACGCGCGCGAGCTGGTCTATCTGCTCCTCCGCGAGGAACTGCGCCTCGTCCGCGATCACGTAGTCGGCGCGGCCGCCGTGCGAGAGGTGGTCGACGAGGTAGCCGTACAGGTCCTGGCCGTCCTCGACCTCCACCGCGTCGGTGACCAGTCCGAGGCGGGAGGAGAGTTTGCCCTCACCGGCGCGGTCGTCGCGGGTGAAGATGATGCCCTGGAGTCCGCGCGCGGAGCGGTTGTGCTCTATCTGGAGAGCCAGCGTGGACTTCCCGCAGTCCATGGTTCCGGAGAAGAACACCAGCTCGGGCATGGGGAGTCGAGCACCTTTCGGTGGGATGTGGGTGGCGTGGTCGGGGCGACGGGCGTCAGGAGCGTACTTCGAGCAGCGGCACGAACTGCTCGGCCGGGGTCATGGAGCCGTGGTTGCCGACCATGGCCGACTCCTTCGGTTCGCGCTCCGAGGCGATGAGCAGGACGTCGTCCCGGGCGGCCGCGATCACGTCGCCGAGGCGGGCGTACACCCGCTCGTCGATGTGCGGGCCGAACCATCCCGCGGCGATCGCCTCGTCCCTCGAGGCCACCCAGAACTGCTCGCCGAGCACCTCGCGCCAGCAGGTCAGGACGTCGTCCTCGGCGCCCGGCACGGCGTAGACATGACGGGCACGGCCCTCGCCGCCCAGCAGGGCGACCCCGGCGCGCAGCTCCCAGTCCGCGTCGAAGTCGATGCGGTGGTCCTCGTCGAAGGGCACGTCGACCATGCCGTGGTCCGCGGTGACGTAGAGCGCGCTGCGCGGCGGGAGCTGCTCGGCGAGGCGCTGCACGAGGCGGTCGACGTACATGAGCTGGCCGCGCCAGGTGTCGGACGCGACGCCGTAGCGGTGACCGGCGCCGTCGAGTTCGGCGTAGTACGTGTAGACCAGGGACCGGTCGCCGGCCGCGAGCTGCTCGGCCGCGAAGTCCATGCGCTCCTCGCCGGTGAGGCGCCCGTGGAACGTGCCGCCGCTGAGGGCGACCTTGGTGAGCGGGGTGTTCTGGAAGTGGGGCGAGGACACCTGTGCGGTGTGCACGCCGGCCGCGTCGGCCAGCTGGAAGACCGTGGGGTACGGCTGCCAGGCGTGCGGCGGGGTCCACGGCTGCCAGCGGAGCTGGTTCATCAGCTCGCCGGTGGCCGGGTCGCGGACGGTGTAGCCCGGCAGGCCGTGCGCGCCCGGCGGGAGGCCGGTGCCGACGGAGGCGAGCGACGTCGCGGTGGTCGCCGGGTAGCCGGCGGTGAGCGGGCGCCCGGTGCCGCCGCGCGAGCCGGCGAGGAGGCTGTGCAGGTAGGGCGCCTCGTCACGGTGGGCCTTGAGCTGCTCCCAGCCGAGGCCGTCGATCAGGAAGACGCAGTTGCGGTCGGCCGGGGTGAGTTCCGCGATGGCCGCGGTCGTGCCCGGGACGCCCATGCCGGCGGCCAGCGTGGGCAGCAGGTCGGCGAGGGAGCCGGAGCCGTACTGGGGGACGGGTGCGGAGGAGACGGCGAGGGGTTCCGGGTCGTCCCAGACGGCGGGCTGAGCCATTACGCGGTCTGGTCCGCGGTCGCCTCGGAGAGGGACTGCGCGAAGGCGAGGGTCTGGCGCACCGTCTCCGGGCCGTCCCCGGCCTCGCTGACGCGCAGGCTGAGGTCGTCCGCCGTCGAGCTTCCGGTGTAGCCGTGATCGGCGTCGCAGTTCGGGTCGCCGCAGGCGGCCGGCTCGAGGTCGATGCGGGAGACCGCACCCCAGCCGATCGTCAGCACGACCTCGCGCGGCAGGCTGCCCGGCGTGTACGACTCCGGGTTGGCGACCACACGGCTCAGCACGACCGACGAGATCCGGCCGAGCTTCACGGACTCGGTGGACGTGGTGGCGTACGGCGTCGGGGAGGTGGAGTCGGCGGCCTGCTCGTCGGTGTGGCTGACGATGAAGCGGTTGCCGGTGAGGACCAGCACGGTCACGTGCCGGCGGACTTCGTTCTGGTCGAACGTGGTTTCCTGGTGGACCAGGTACGACCGGATGGGCTCGCCGCCCACGGCGGCCTCCACCGCCTCGGCCACGAGGGCCGGGTAGTAGCCGCTGCGCTCGATCGCCGCACGCAGCCCCTGGGTCGTCGTACTGGTCTTGGCCATGTCCTCCATCCTACGGGGACCCACTGACTGCGAGGGACCGGTCACGGCCGTCTCAGTAGACGGGGAGCGTCCGCGGGCCGAGGTCGTCGCGGGCGGGCGGGGGCGCGAGGCTGACGGAGGCGCCGAGAACGCTCAGGCCGTGCGGGGCGACGACGACCGGCTCCAGCGTCACCGCGACGACCTCCGGGTGGTCGTCCACCAGGCGGGACACCCTCAGCAGCAGCTCCTCCAGGGCGGGGGTGTCGACGGGCGTCGAACCGCGCCAGCCGAACAGCAGGGGTGCCGTCCGGATCGACCGGACCAGGGAGGTGGCGTCCCGGTCGGTGACCGGGATCAGGCGGTGCGCCATGTCGCCGAGCAGCTGCGAGGCGGCGCCGGCGAGTCCGAACGACAGGACGGCTCCGGCCGCCGGGTCGATGACCGCCCGGACGACGGTGTCCACCCCGCGCGGGGCCATCGCCTGGACCACCGGGCGCAGCTGCTGCGGAGCCCCGAACAGCTCGGTCAACTCGGCGTACGCCCGCCGCAGTTGTTCCTCGTCGGCGAGGTCGAGGCGGACGCCGCCCAGGTCGGCGCGGTGGCGCAGGTGGGGTGCGGTGGCTTTGAGGGCGACGGGGTAGCCGAGGGCGCCGGCGGCCCGTGCGGCCTCGTTGGGGGTGGGTGCGGGGATGGCCCGGCGGACCGGGATGCCGTACCGGCCGAGCAGCTCGCAGGTCTCGTCGGTGCCGAGGGTGAGGCCCTGTCCGCGCGCTAGAAGCCTGCCGATCAGCGCGGCGGCGCCCTTCTCGTCGATGTCCTCGTGCTCGGGCACCTTGCCGGGTTCGGCGGCCTCGCGCCGCCACTGCGCGTACTTCACGGCCTCGGCGAGGGCGCGGACCGCGCGTTCCGCGGCGGGGTAGGCGGGGATGAGGTGGGCGCCCTCGGGGGCTCGGGAGCGCTCGGCGGGTTCGCCGGGCACGGCGGCGGGAGCGGGGGGTGTGCCGGTCGGCGTCGTCGACACGGCCGTCGCCGAGCCGGGGCCGGTCGATGTCGTCCCCGCCCCGGTCGTCCCGGTCGTCCCGGTTCCCGTCGGCCCGGCCTCGGCCGCCGCCGTGGCCGGGGTCGCCGTACGCGCGCGTGGGGCGGTGCTCGTCGCGGCGGACAGGGCCTCCGCGAGGCCGCCCAGCTCCACGTGCACCACGAGCACCGGCTTGGCGGGACCGGCGGCCGCGGCCGAGCGCAGCGCCTGCGCCAGTTCCGCGTCGTCGGGGGACGCCTCGCCGATGGCGGGGATCGCGGTCACCACGACCGCGTCGCACGTCTCGTCGGCCAGGGCGTGCGCCAGCGCGGCGTGGAAGTCCTCCGCCGACGCCTCCGTGGTGAGGTCCAGCGGCGGCTGCGGGCGCAGACCCTCGGAGAGGCACGCGTCGTACGTGAGCAGCCCCAGCGACTCCGAGTTGCCGAGGATGGCCACGCGCGGTCCCCGTGGCAGCGGCTGGCGTGCCAGCAGCAGGCCCGCGTCGACCAGTTCGGTGATGGTGTCCACGCGGATCACCCCGGCCTGGCGGAGCAGGGCGGACACCGTGGCGCGGGGCAGCCGCGTGGCCCGTACGGCGTGGCCCTGGGGGGCCGAGCCGGCGCCCTGGACCACCACCAGCGGCTTGGCCGCGGCCGTGCGCCGCGCGAGCCGGGTGAACTTGCGCGGGTTACCGATGGACTCCAGGTACATCAGGGCGACGTCGGTGTCGGGGTCGTCGTACCAGTACTGGAGGACGTCGTTGCCGGACACGTCCGCGCGGTTGCCGGAGGAGACGAAGGTCGACACGCCGGTGATCCCGGTGACGCCTCCGCCGCGCCGGTGCAGCCGGGAGAGCAGGGCCACGCCGATGGCCCCGGACTGGGCGAACAGGCCGATCCGGCCGGGGCGCGGCATCTGCGGGGCCAGTGACGCGTTCAGCCGTACCTGTGGGGAGGTGTTGATGACCCCGAAGGCGTTGGGGCCGATGATCCGCATCCCGTACGCGCGCGCGTGCCGCACGAGTTCGCGCTGGCGCTGCAGCCCGTCGGGGCCGCTCTCGGCGTACCCGGCGGCCAGGACGACGAGTCCCTGCACGCCGTGCTCGCCGCACTCGGCGACGACTTCGGGCACGTGGTCGGCCGGGACGGCCACGACCGCGAGGTCGACGTGCCCGCCGATGTCGCGGACCGAGCGGTGGGCGGGCACGCCGTCGAGTTCCTCGATGTCCTCGGGGAAGGCCTTGTTCACGGCGTACAGGTCGCCGGTGAAGCCGGCCTCGCGGAGGTTGCCGAGGACGCTGCGGCCGACGCCGCCGGGGGTGCGGCCGGTGCCGATGACGGCGACCGAGCCGGGCACCAGCAGTCGCCGCACGGAGCGGCCCTCGGCGCGCTGTTCCCGCGCGCGCTGCACCGCGAGGGAGCGCTCGGTGGGTTCGAGGCCGAACTCCAGGTGCACGACGCCGTCCTCGAAGCTGCGCTTCTGGGTGTAGCCGGCGTCCGTGAACACCTTGATCATCTTGGTGTTGGCCGGGAGCACCTCGGCGGCGAACCGCCGGATGCCGCGCTCGCGCGCGACGGCCGCGATGTGTTCGAGGAGGGCGGAGGCGACACCGCGACCCTGGTGGGCGTCCTGCACGAGGAACGCGACCTCGGCCTCGTCGGCCGGCGCCGGGGCGGCCGTCCCGTCGGCGCCAATGCGGTCATAGCGTACGGTGGCGATGAACTCGCCGCCGACCGTGGCCGCGAGTCCCACCCGGTCCACAAAGTCGTGGTGCGTGAAGCGGTGGACGTCCTTGGCGGACAGTCGCGGGTAGGGCGCGAAGAAGCGGTAGTACTTCGACTCGTCCGACACCTGCTCGTAGAAGCTGACCAGGCGCTCGGCGTCATCGACGGTGATGGGGCGGATGCGCGCGGTGCCGCCGTCGCGCAGCACCACGTCGGCTTCCCAGTGGGCGGGGTACTCGTGGCGGTCCGACGCGCTCTGCATGGGGCCCAGAGTACGGCTCGCGTACGACAACGGCGCGAGGCAGTCTGTGGAGGACGGACGCCGGATCGAGGCCGCGATCCGACGACCACGCCGGGAGGGGGCCGCACAGCCCTCTCCCCACACGCTTCACGTGTGGAACACTGGTCTAGACAACCTGAACACCGAAGGGCAGCATCACATGGCTGAGCGCCGCGTCAACGTCGGCTGGGCCGAGGGCCTTCACGCCCGCCCCGCTTCCATCTTCGTCCGGGCCGCCACGGCCGCAGGCATCCCGGTGACGATCGCCAAGGCCGACGGCAACCCCGTCAACGCGGCCTCCATGCTGGCCGTTCTCGGCCTGGGCGCCCAGGGCGGCGAGGAGATCGTCCTCGCCTCCGAGGCCGAGGGTGCGGACGCCGCCCTCGACCGTCTGGCGAAGCTGGTCGCCGAGGGGCTCGAGGAGCTTCCCGAGACCGTCTGAGCCGGCCGCCACCCGCAGCGGACAGGAGCCGCGTCGCCCGGTCCGGGCGGCGCGGCTCCGCCGTTTCCGGGGCCCGGCGGAAATCGCCGGCCGCGTGTCACGGATATCGCGCAGGCCCCGAGAAGGGCATGCGAAGAACATGCGACAGGCGCGCGAGGGGCACACCACCATAAATGCGGGGGCGCGCCGGAAAAAGGCAGCGGAAATACCTCTCCGCCGAATTACCTTCTTTGTATACGGCCCTCGTGTTAATGCCGGAGGCCGGACATGTTGACGACGTGTTGCGAAGTCCTCACACGGTCCCGGCGGTCACCGCCCGGAAAGCGCAGCCGGTGCGCGGAGGTCGCGCGCTCGGTGTGCAGCGCCGTCACCGCCCGCGCGCGTTCTCCGTCGCCGCGCGCCACCGCGTCCACGATCGCGCCGTGTTCCGCCCAGGACTCCATGGGGGTGGCCGACGCGTCGACCGTGTACATCCAGGAGATCTTGTGGCGCAGCTGGGTGAGCGTCGAGGTGAGGGCGTGACTGCCGGAGGCCTGGGCGAGGGTCTCGTGGAACCAGCCCCCCAGGGAGCGCAGATCCTCGCTGTTGCCGCGCCTGGCACGCTCCTGGCCCAGCCGGACGAGGCCGCGCAGCACCTTGAGGTGGGCCTCGGTGCGTCGCTGGGCGGCCCGGGCGGCGCCGAGCGGCTCCAGGAGCATGCGCATCTCCAGCAGGTCGGCGGCCTCCTGCTCGGTCGGTTCGGCGACGCACGCGCCCGCGTGCCGCCGCGTCACGACGAAACCCTCCGCCTCCAGCGTGCGCAGCGCCTCCCGGACGGGGACGCGCGAGACACCGTAGCGGCGTGCGAGGAGTTCCTCGGTGAGGCGGCTGCCGCGCTCGTAGACACCCGCGACGATGTCGTCCCGGATGGCCGTGCACACCGAGTGCGCCGGAATACGCATGACCGACCTCCGCCTTAATCCCCGTGAAACGTCGACGATTGACGTGTGTTCCGTGACTCTATTGCAATCAGCGGGAATTTCCGATGGCGGGCCGGAATCCAGGGATATTTTTCGGACAGTACGGTCCCGGAAACGACGAAAGCCCCGGCCGCGCGGGCCGGGGCCGTACGATCTGTCGCCGTACGTCGTCAGATGTGCACACCGTGCTTGCGGAGGTAGGCGACCGGATCGATGTCCGAGCCGTACTCCACGCCGGTGCGGGCCTCGAAGTGCAGATGCGGGCCGGTCACGTTACCGGTGGCGCCGGACAGGGCGATGCGCTGCCCCGGGGCCACCTTCTGGCCCACCGAGACGCTGATGGACGACAGGTGGCCGTACTGGGTGTACGTGCCGTCGTTCATCCGGATCACGACCTGGTTGCCGTAGGCGCCGCCCCAGCCGGCCTCGACGACGGTGCCGAGGCCCACCGCGTGCACGGGGGTGCCGCTGGCGGCGTGGAAGTCGATGCCGGTGTGGCTGCCGGAGGACCACAGCGAGCCGCCGGACCGGTAGCCGGTGGAGACGTAGGAGCCGCTGATCGGCGAGACGAAGGCGTTCAGGCGCTCGCGCTCGGCCGCGCGGGCGGCGCGGACCCGGGCCTCGCGCTCCGCCTCGGCCTGGGCGGCGGCCTCCTGGCGCGCGGCCTCCGCCACGGCGGCCTGCTTCTGCGCGGCGGCCTGGTCGTCGATCCGCTCGGCGACCGTGTCGCCGATCGTGACGACCGGGATGAGGCCGGTCTGCTCGACGGCCTTCTCCGCGGCGAGGGCGGGGCCGGAGGCGACGGTGCCGATGACGCCGGTGGTGGTGAGCGCAGCGATGCCCGCCGCGCGGGCGGTGGTGCGCTTCATCCTGCTGGGACGACGGTGCTTCCCGGTGGCGCAAGTGGACGCCATGAAGTTGAGCGGTCCTTTCCTTCCCTCTCGCCTACCGGGTTAGCTGACGGGTTCGGAGCAGGAAGGTCTCCTACGGACCCCCTCGCGGCTCGCGCGGGCGTCCGATTCACCCCAGGGACTGTCTGGTTGGGTCCCCGGCTCCCCTGGCTCGCGCCGTGGGGGGACTCGGCGATGACTGTCCGGTGCCGCGGACGCGGCGCACTGCCTGACGAACAGCCCGGTTGAAACTAGACGCGGCGGCCGTCGATCCCCAAACAGAACGCGGCTTTTGTAGCGCATGCCACAGGGCAGACAGGCAGCCTTTCCCTCAATTCGGACATCAAGGAGCCCTGGTGGCACATCCGTCCACCAGGGCTCCTGCGCGCGGCCTCACGGCCGCCGGTCCGCGTTCCTACTCCGCGGAGACGACCTTCACCTCACCGATGCCGAGGGCCTCGACCGGCGCCTTGATCGCGGCCGCGTCGCCGACGAGGACCGTCACCAGGCGATCCACCGGGAAGGCGCTCACGACCGCCGCCGTGGCCTCCACGGTGCCGGTCGCGGCGAGCTGCTGGTACAGCGTGGCCTGGTAGTCGTCCGGCAGGTGCTGCTCGACCTGGTCGGCCAGCGTGCCCGCCACGGCGGCGGCCGTCTCGTACTTCAGGGGCGCCACTCCGACGAGGTTCTGCACGGCGACGTCCCGCTCGGCGTCGGTCAGACCGCCCTCGGCGAGGGTGCGCAGCACCTTCCACAGGTCCTCCAGCGCGGGACCGGTGTTGGGGGTGTCGACCGAACCGCTGATGGCGAGCATCGCGGCGCCCGAGCCGTCCGGCGCGGACCTGAGGACCTGGCCGAAGGCGCGCACGCCGTAGGTGTAGCCCTTCTCCTCGCGCAGGACGCGGTCCAGCCGGGAGGTGAGGGTGCCGCCCAGGCAGTACGTGCCGAGCACCTGCGCGGGCCACACGCGCGCGTGCCGGTCGGCGCCGATGCGGCCGATCAGCAGCTGCGTCTGGACGGCCCCGGGGCGGTCCACGACGACGACCCGTCCGGTGTCGTCGGCGGTCACCGGCGGCACCGGCCGCGGCTGGGCCGCGGACCCCGTCCAGGCGCCCAGGGTGTCGCCCAGGAGCGCGTCGAGGTCGACTCCGGTGAGATCGCCGACGACCACGGCGGTGGCCGTGGCGGGGCGGACGTGCTTCTCGTAGAAGGCGCGTACGGCGGCGGAGTCGATCTTCTCGACGGTCTCCGCGGTGCCCTGGCGCGGGCGCGACATGCGCGCGGTCGCCGGGAACAGCTCCTTGGAGAGCTCCTTGGCGGCGCGCCGGGAGGGGTTGGCCAGCTCGTGCGGGATCTCGTCCAGGCGGTTGCGGACGAGGCGCTCGACCTCGCTGTCGGCGAACGCGGGCGCCCGCAGGGCGTCGGCCACGAGGCCGAGGGCCTTGGCCAGGCGGGAGGCCGGAACCTCCAGGCTGAGGCGGACGCCGGGGTGGTCGGCGTGCGCGTCGAGGGTGGCGCCGCAGCGCTCCAGCTCGGCGGCGAACTCCTCGGCGGAGTGCTTGTCCGTGCCCTCGGAGAAGGCCCGCGCCATGATCGTGGCGACGCCGTCGAGGCCGGCCGGTTCGGCGTCCAGGGGCGCGTCGAGGATGACCTCGACGGCGACGACCTGCTGTCCGGGGCGGTGGCAGTGCAGGACGGTCAGGCCGTTGTCGAGCGTCCCGCGCTCGGGGGCGGGGAACGCCCAGGGCCTGGCCTCGCCCGCGCGGGGCTGGGGGTGGAAGTCCATCGCGGCGAGCTCGGTCACTGGGCCGCCTCCTCGTTCTCGTCCTCGTCGGCGGTGTTCTCGGCGGGCTCGGTGGGCTCGGTGGGCTCGTAGACCAGTACGGCTCGGTTGTCCGGGCGCAGGCGGGCCCGGGCGATCTCCCGGACCTCCTCCGCGGTGACGTCCAGCACGCGCTGGACGGCGGTCAGGGCCAGCTGCGGGTCGCCGAACAGCACCGCGTACCGGCACAGTTCGTCGGCGCGGCCGGCGACCGTGCCGAGACGGTCCAGCCACTCGCGCTCCAACTGGGCCTGGGCGCGCTCCATCTCCTCGTCGGTGGGGCCCTCCTCGGCGAACCGGGCGAGCTCCTCGTCGATGGCCGTCTCGATGACGGGCACCTCGACGTCGCCGGACGTCTTGACGTCCAGCCAGCCCAGGGAGGGCGCCCCGGCCAGGCGCAGCAGGCCGAAGCCGGCGGCCACGGCCGTACGGTCGCGGCGGACCAGGCGGTTGTAGAGGCGGGAGGACTCGCCGCCGCCGAGCACGGTGAGCGCCAGGTCGACCGCGTCGCACGCGCGTGTGCCGTCCTGCGGCAGACGGTAGGCGGCCATCAGGGCGCGGGCCGGGACCTCCTCCTCTACGACCTCGCGCAGCTGCTCGCCGATGATGTCGGGCAGGGAGCCGTCACGGGGCTGGGGCTTGCCGTCGTGGGCGGGGATGGAGCCGAAGTACTTCTCGACCCAGGCGAGCGTCTGCTCCGGGTCGATGTCGCCGACGACCGACAGCACGGCGTTGTTGGGCGCGTAGTACGTGCGGAAGAACGCGCGCGCGTCCTCCAGGGTCGCCGCGTCCAGGTCGGCCATCGAGCCGATCGGCGTGTGGTGGTAAGGATGGCCCTCGGGGTAGGCGAGGGCGGTCAGCTTCTCGAACGCCGTGCCGTAGGGGACGTTGTCGTAGCGCTGGCGGCGTTCGTTCTTGACGACGTCGCGCTGGTTCTCCATGGACTCGTCGTCCAGCGCGGCCAGCAGCGAGCCCATGCGGTCCGCCTCCAGCCAGAGGGCGAGCTCCAGCTGGTGCGTGGGCATGGTCTCGAAGTAGTTGGTGCGCTCGAAACTGGTCGTGCCGTTGAGCGAGCCGCCCGCACCCTGGACCAGCTCGAAGTGACCGTTGCCCTTGACCTGCCCGGAGCCCTGGAACATCAGGTGCTCGAAGAGGTGGGCAAGGCCGGTGCGGCCCTTGACTTCGTGGCGCGAGCCCACGTCGTACCAGAGGCACACCGCCGCGACGGGGGTCAGGTGATCCTCGGAGAGCACCACGCGCAGGCCGTTGGCCAGGCGGTGCTCGGTCGCTGTCAGGCCCCCGGAGCCTGCCTGGGCTGTGGCCGTGTGACCCATGGGCATGTACGTCCTTCCGATCGCGGGCGCGGTCGTCGAAACCGCGTTTTTCCTGCCGGTCCTGCCAGTTTTTCCTGCCGGTCCTGCCACTGTATGCAAGCGTGCGGAGCGGCGGTGGAGTTCCCGGGCGGCGTACGCCGAGAGCGAGATCGCGTAGCCTGCGGACAGCCGTGGACGAGGTGCCTCTCCGGCCGGTCCGGTCGCCGACGCCCGGGCCCCGGGACGCACTGTCGGTGCCACGGTCCACAATGGTCCGCGGAGATCCCGTCACACGCCTCAGCAAGAGTGAGCCGCAGGACGCGCGTCGACACCGACGTGAGCGCCCCGCAGGCGAGCGACCAGGAAACAGGAGGAGCCGGCAGCGATGGCCCGCCGCAGCACGAAGACCCCGCCGCCCGACGACTCGTACGAGGAGCGGATCCTCGACATCGACGTCGTCGACGAGATGCAGGGCTCCTTCCTCGAGTACGCGTACTCGGTCATCTACTCCCGCGCCCTGCCGGACGCCCGCGACGGCCTCAAGCCCGTCCACCGCCGGATCGTCTACCAGATGAACGAGATGGGCCTGCGCCCCGACCGCGGCTACGTGAAGTGCGCGCGGGTCGTCGGCGAGGTCATGGGCAAGCTGCACCCGCACGGCGACGCGTCGATCTACGACGCCCTGGTGCGCATGGCCCAGCCGTTCTCCATGCGCGTGCCCCTGGTCGACGGCCACGGCAACTTCGGCTCGCTGGGCAACGACGACCCGCCGGCCGCCATGCGGTACACCGAGTGCCGTCAGACCGCGGCGACGAGCCTGATGACCGAGTCCATCGACGAGGACACGGTCGACTTCAACCCGAACTACGACGGCCAGGAGCGGGAGCCGGCGGCACTGCCCGCCGCGTTCCCGAACCTCCTGGTCAACGGCTCCTCGGGCATCGCGGTCGGCATGGCCACGAACATGCCGCCGCACAACCTGGGCGAGGTCGTCTCGGCCGCCCGCCACCTGATCCGGTTCCCGAACGCGGATCTGGACACGCTGATGAAGCACGTCCCGGGCCCGGACCTGCCCACCGGCGGGCGGATCGTCGGCCTCTCGGGGATCCGGGACGCCTACGAGACGGGCCGCGGCACCTTCAAGATCCGCGCCACGGTGTCGGTGGAGACCGTGACGGCCCGCCGCAAGGGCCTCGTCGTCACCGAACTGCCCTTCGCCGTCGGCCCCGAGAAGGTCATCGCCAAGATCAAGGACCTGGTCGGCTCGAAGAAGATCCAGGGCATCGCCGACGTCAAGGACCTCACCGACCGCGAGCACGGGCTGCGCCTGGTCATCGAGATCAAGAACGGCTTCGTGCCGGAGGCGGTCCTGGAGCAGCTGTACAAGCTGACGCCCATGGAGGAGTCCTTCGGCATCAACAACGTGGCGCTGGTGGACGGCCAGCCGCTCACGCTGGGCCTGAAGGAACTGCTCGAGGTCTACCTCGACCACCGCTTCGAGGTCGTCCGGCGGCGCAGCGAGTTCCGCCGGACCAAGCGCCGCGACCGTCTGCACCTGGTCGAAGGCCTGCTCACGGCGCTCGTCGACATCGACGAGGTCATCCGGCTGATCCGCTCCAGCGACAACAGCGCGCAGGCCAAGGAGCGTCTGATCGAGCGCTTCTCCCTGTCGGAGATCCAGACGCAGTACATCCTCGACACGCCGCTGCGCCGGCTGACCAGGTACGACCGGATCGAGCTGGAGGCGGAGAAGGAGAAGCTCAACGAGGAGATCGCCGAGCTGACCCGGATCCTGGAGTCGGACGCGGAGCTGCGCAAGCTGGTCTCGGCCGAACTGGCCGTGGTGGCGAAGAAGTTCGGCACCGAGCGCCGTACGGTCCTGCTGGAGTCGGCGGGCACGCCGGCCTCCGCCGTGCCCCTCCAGGTCGCCGACGACCCGTGCCGGGTGCTGCTCTCCTCGACGGGTCTGCTGGCCCGCACGGCGAACGCCGAGCCCTTCGGGGAGGACGCGGACGCCCGGCGGACCAAGCACGACGTGATCGTGTCGGCCGTGCCGGCCACCGCGCGCGGGGAGATCGGCGCGGTCACCTCGACGGGCCGGCTGCTGCGCATCAACGTCGTCGACCTGCCGCAGCTGCCGGACACGGCGTCCGCGCCGAACCTCTCGGGCGGCGCGCCGCTGGCGGAGTTCGTCTCGCTGGAGGGTGACGAGACGGTGGTCTGCCTGACCACGCTCGACGAGTCCTCCCCCGGTATCGCGCTCGGCACGGAGCAGGGCGTCGTCAAGCGTGTGGTGCCCGACTACCCGAGCAACAAGGGCGAGCTGGAGGTCATCACCCTCAAGGAGGGTGACCGGATCGTCGGCGCGGTCGAGCTGCGCACCGGCGAGGAGGACCTGGTCTTCATCACGGACGACGCCCAGCTGTTGCGCTACCAGGCGTCGCAGGTCCGCCCGCAGGGCCGCCCGGCCGGCGGTATGACGGGCATCAAGCTCACGGACGGCGCGAAGGTGATCTCCTTCACCGCCGTGGACCCGGCGGCCGACGCGGTGGTCTTCACGGTCGCGGGCTCGCGCGGCACCCTGGACGACTCCGTCCAGACGACCGCCAAGCTGACCCCGTTCGACCAGTACCCGCGCAAGGGGCGGGCGACCGGCGGCGTGCGCTGCCAGCGGTTCCTGAAGGGCGAGGACTGCCTGTCCCTGGCCTGGGCGGGTGCCGTCCCGGCGCGGGCCGCCCAGAAGAACGGCACACCGGTCGACATGCCGGAGATCGACCCGCGCCGGGACGGCTCGGGCGTGTCGCTGGGCAAGCCGGTGTCGGTCGTGGCCGGCCCGCTCTAGGCTTCCTCGACCGCCTCGACCGCCTCGACCGCCTCGACCGCCTCGACCGCCTCGACCGCCTCGACCGCCTCGACGTCGGGGTCCCGGACGTAACGGAGGACGCCCCACATGCCGCGCTCGTCGGCGTGCGGGGCGTCGTTCTCGCAGGCCTGCAGTTCCTTGGCGAGGGCGGCGGCCTCGATGCCGGAACCGATGAGGACGAGCTGGGTGCGGCGCTCCTCGGCGGGCCCCCAGGGCTCCGGGTAGAAACGCAGGAAGCGCCCGACGGCGTGCACGGCATAGCGGTTGACAGGGTCGTGCGGCCCGAAGTCGACGTACCCCTTGATGCGGTACAGCCCTTCGGGACGGCTGTCGAGGAAAGGCATCAACCGGCGCGGGTCCAGCGGGACTTCGGAGACGAAGGACACGCTGTCGTAGGCGGTGTGCAGGTGGCCGGGGTGATCGCCGTGACCTTCCGGCCCGTCGGGGCCGTCCTGTCGGTCGTGGGCGTGCTGCCCGTCCTGTCCGTCGACGCCGTCCTGTCGGTACAGGTCGTCGAAGGAGAGCTGCCCCACGCGCTCCTCGTTCGGCCGGCAGTCGAAGAGGAACTCGGGGTCGATACGGCCGTAGGTCGCGGGTACGACGGCGGTCCGGTCGGTGAGGGAGCGGACGAGGTCCAGGACGCGGGCGGCGTCGGGCGTCCGGTCGAGCTTGTTCACCACGACGAGGTCGGCGAGGGCGAGGTGCCGGTCGATCTCCGGGTGCCGAGTGCGGGTCTCGTCGAACTCGGCGGCGTCGACGACCTCGACGAGCCCGCCGTACACGATCCCCGGATGCTCGCTGGCGAGGACCATCCGGACGAGTTCCTCCGGCTCGGCGAGCCCGCTGGCCTCGATGACGACGACGTCGATGCCGGTGGAGGGGCGCGCGAGGCGTTCGAGGTACCCGTCCAGCTCACCGGCGTCGACGGCGCAGCACAGGCAGCCGTTGCCGAGGGAGACGGTCGAGTCGCCGAGGGCGCCCGCCACGGCCATGGCGTCGATCTCGATGGAGCCGAAGTCGTTCACGATCGCGCCGATACGGCTGCCTCCGCTGCGGTGGAGGAGGTGGTTGAGCAGTGTCGTCTTGCCGGAACCCAGGAATCCGGCGAGTACGACGACCGGGATCTGCTGCGGAGTGCGGCTCTGCGTCAACGTGCGACCTCTCTGACACCTACGCGTGCACCGGCTCACGGCCCGGCGCACGGTCGGGGATGGAATGCGCAGCCAGGATACGAGCAGGGGGAATCTCCGCGAAGTGAACGATTGTTAGCAGCGCTCGTGGGGCAGACGTTGGGCACGGCGCCGGAGTGTGCGACCCTCGCTTCCCTCCGTGCGCCTCTTCTCCGCCTCCCCCGCCGATCAGAGCCGCTCGGCACCCTGGAGGTGGCAAGCGCCGCCCATCGCTCGCCGGTCCCCGTCAGCCGACCCGCACTCGACGACCGGCGGGCGGCCGCCCGATTCGGGGGTTGACATGGTCACGCGGAAGAAGATCACGGGGAGGTTCAACTCGGCGGCGACAGGGATCCTGGTCGCCACGGCAGGGTTGACGTTGGCCGCACGTCAGCGGCGAATGGAGAAGGCCCGTCTGCACGCGCGCCGACTGGAGCCGGAGGAGCTGGCGATCCGGCGCGAGTCCCTGACACATCAGCAGCGCATGCACTGGGAATTGCTGACCAGGGCGATCGACGACCCGTCCCTGGCCGAGGTCATCGACACGTACGACAAGGACATTCCGGCAGAGCGGCGCCGCCAGTTCTTCTACGCCAACGCCTGGTACGTCAACCTCTACCACGTCTACCGGGCGGGGCTGGTGGACCGCGACGAGCTCTACGCGGCCCTCCGGGAGTTCTTCCAGAGCCCGATCTTCCGGGAGTACTGGGAGGCGGCGAGGCGCATGCGCGCCTCCCTCGACGAAACTTCGGAAGAGGCGCGCGTGGGCCGCATGGTCGACCGCCTGGTCCAGGACCTCGACGAGGCCGACACGGACGAATGGTGGGTCGTCGGCACTCCTCCCACCGACTGACGTCGAGCGGTCCCGCCGAGCGGGTCAACGCACCGGCATCGGTGACACGACGGGGGTGTTTTTCGGCCATGCAGCCACAGGGGCCTCTCGAGCACCAGTAACGTGTGGCGTTCACCACTCTGTCCGAGTTGAACGTTCATAAGGACCGGTAGTTTTGAAGATCGTGCGCCGCATCGGTGCCCCCCCCCCAGCGCCCGTGGCAGTTCCTCCGGATCGACCTGCCCCGACGTGTTCGAACTCAGTGACGGCAACTTCGCCGTCATCGGCACCGAGGCCACCGAGGCCACCGAGGCCACCGAGGCGCTGGACGGTGAACTGCCCGCGGACGCTGCACGCGCCGACTACGAACGCATCGTCGTCGTGAGCAGAGAAACCTTGATCCGCGCCAAGGCGGACATCCCCGACGCCTGACTCCACCGCCCGGGCACGCGTCCACCCTAAGACCCGTCCCGTCGCCCGCACCCCGGCCGCGCGCAACCGCTCGGCGAGCCGGCGGTCACCCGGCGAGCAGCCCGGCACCCCGTCCCTGCTCGATCACCACCGATGAGGCCTGGCGCCGGAACGGCACCAGGCCACACGCGTTCTCCGGCCGCCTTCCGGGAAGCCGCCCACGGGCCGGTCACCCGCCGGGGCGGTCGCGCTCCGGCTCAGGCCGCCGACACAGGGACGGGCGCCCGAGGTCCCACGTACCGGGCCGCGGGCCGGATGATCTTCTTGTCCTCCGCCTGCTCCAGGATGTTGGCGCTCCAGCCCACGACGCGGGCCGCCGCGAAGGTGGGGGTGAACATCTCACGGGGCAACCCGCACAGCTCCATGACCACGCCCGCGTAGAACTCCACGTTCGTGTGCAGTTCCCGGCCCGGCTTCAGCTCGGCGAGGATCGCCTCGACCTGCCGCTCGACCTCCACGGCGAAGTCCACGCGCGGCCCCCCGAAACCCTGGGCGATCTCGCGGAGCATGCGCGAACGCGGGTCCTCGGTCCGGTAGACGGCGTGCCCGAAACCCATGATGCGGTCGCCGGCGAGAACCCTCTCGCGGATCCACGGGTCGATGCGGTCGGGCGTGCCGATCGCGTCCAGAGTGTCCAGCGCACGGCTGGGGGCACCGCCGTGCAGGGGTCCCGACAGCGCCCCCACGGCGGCGACCAGGCAGGCGGCCACGTCCGCGCCCGTCGAGGCGACGACCCGGGCGGTGAAGGTGGACGCGTTGAATCCGTGGTCGATGGTGGAGATCAAGTACTGCTCGACGGCCCGCGTCCGCTCCGGCTCCGGCTCGGCCCCCGTCAACATGTACAGGTAGTTCGCCGCGTACGAGAGGTCGTCGCGCGGCTCGACGGGCTCGAGGCCCCTGCCCAGCCGGTGGAGCGCGGTGAGCAGTGTGGGCACGGCGGCCGCCGCGGCGAGGGTGTCCTGCCGACGCCGGTCGGCGTCGATGTCGTACACCGGCCGGAAGCCCTTCGCGGCGCCCAGCAGCGACAGGGCCGTCCGCAGGCCGGCGAGCGGGTCGGCGCCCGCGCCCACCGCCGCGACGGCGGGCAGGGCGGCCGTCACCCGGTCGGGGAGCCTTCGCAGAGCGGCGGTCTCCGCGGCGAAGGCGGCGGCGCGGCGCGCGTCCGGCAGGTGGCCGTGGACGAGGAGATGCCAGACGTCCTCGAACGGGCGGCTGCGGGCGAGGTCGACGGCCGAGTACTGCCGGTAGTGGTAGAAGCCCTCGCGTCCCCGGACGTCACCGACCTCGGTGTCGGCGACGACGACACCGGCGAGCCCCCGCGGCACCTCGACGGGTGTGGCTGCGTACCTGTTGACGGACATGGTTTCCTCCTCGAACTTGATTCGACTGTCCATGGTTGACTAATGAAGTGTCAATATTGATTGAATCAATACATGTATCTTGTGGATACGGTGATCCCATGCGCGATCAGGAACCCGGCCCCGGCCACCCGGAACGACGGCTGACCACCAAGGAGGCCGCCGAGTTGCTCGGCGTGAAGCCCGAGACCGTGTACGCCTACGTCAGCCGCGGCCAGCTGGGCAGCCGGCGCGTGCCCGGCGGCCGGGGCAGCACCTTCGACGCCCGGGAGGTCGAGACGCTCGCGCGGCGCAACAGGCGGGAGAGCAGCGGGAGTCCGGGCACCGGCGCCGAACAGTCCGTACGCACCCGCCTCACCCTCATCCGCGAGGACCGGTACTACTACCGGGGCGTCGACGCGACCGAGCTGGCCGCCCGGCACTCGTACGAAGAGGTCGCCGAATGGCTCTGGACCGGCCGGATGCGGCACGGAGCCGCCTTCACCGCGCCACGGGCCGCTGTCGAGGCCGCCCGCCGCGCGGTCGACGCCCTGCCCGAACACGCCGGCCCCACCGACCGCCTGCGCGTCGCCGCGATCGCCGCCGCGGTGGCGGACCCGCTCCGCTTCGACCTGTCCGCGGACGCGGTGCTCGGCGCCGCCCGCGGCCTCATCCCGACCCTCGTCGCCGCCCTGCCGCCGAAACTGCCCACCCACCGGGACGGCGGTTCGCTGGCCCAGCGGCTGTGGGGGCGGCTCAGCCGGCAGCCGGCGGCAGAGGCGCCCCTGCACGTCCTGGACACCGCGCTCGCCCTGCTCGTCGACCACGACCTGGCCGCGTCGACGCTCGCGGTGCGGGTCGCGGCCGGCGCCCGCGCACACGCGTACGCGGCCGTCACCGCGGGGCTCGGAGTGATCGAGGGCCCTCTGCACGGCGCGGCGAGCGGGCTCGCGCACCGGCTGGTGCTCGACGTGCTCGACCGGGGCTCGGCGGGCCCCGTGATCGCGGAGGAGCTGCGGGCCGGCCGCCGCATCCCCGGCCTGGGACACCGGCTCTACGCGCGGGAGGACCCCCGCGCGCGCGTCCTCTTCGCCCGCCTGGCGGAGATCCCCGAGGCGGCGCCGGCACTGGCCGCCGCCCGCGACATCGTGGACACGACCGCCCGCCACGCCCCGCTGCACGCCAACGTCGACCTCGCGCTGGCGGTCCTGACGGCGTCCTGCGGCATGGAGGCGTCGGCCGGCGAGACCGTCTTCGCCGTCGCCCGGACGGCGGGCTGGATCGCGCACGCCCTGGAGGAGTACGGCGAACGCCCCCTGCGCATGCGTCCGAGCGGAATCTACGTGGGCCCGAAACCTCCCCAGCCGGTCCCCGAGTAGGCCCGTCGCGCCGGACGGCCGCGACGCGGCGGCGCCGGGAACCGAGCGGCACGTGCGCGCATGCCGTGTCGCGGGACACGCGCCCCACGGAGGCAGCTGGGCATCAAGTCAGGTTAGGCTCACCTCTGTGAGTACGTGCACGACCGTCTCGCGGGACCTCGACGAGCCCATGCCGGGGACCGCGGCCACGGCGACGACCTGGCTGCTGCTGGAACAGCCCGGCCCCTGGGGTGCCAAGGCGCTCACGTCGAGCCACCTGGATCCCTCGCTGGGCCGCGCTCTGGAGGCCGCCGCGCAGGACACCGGCGTACGCGTCGCGCTCATCCGCCGCCCCGGACCGCACGCCGACTTCGGCACCCTTCCCCTGCGCCAGGTGTACGCGGCCCACACCGTGCCCGGCGGGGTGTGGCTGCACAGCGCCAGGACCGACGACCCGGGCCGGCTGCTGGACCTCGACTTCGCCGCGCTCGGCCGAGGCGACCACCGGACCTTCGGCACCGCGCTCGGCGGCACTCCGCACACCGGCGACCCGCTCGCCCTCGTCTGCACCAACGGCAAGCGCGACCGCTGCTGCGCCCTCCTCGGCCGCCCCCTCGCCGCCGAACTCGCCGCGTCGGGCGTGGACGGCGTCTGGGAGGTCACCCACCTGGGCGGTCACCGGTTCTCGCCGACCGTGCTCGTCCTGCCGTACGGCTACGCCTACGGCCGCGCTCGGGCCCACTCCGTCGAAGAGGTGCTGCACGGCGTCCAGGAGGGCCGCATCGTCGTGGACGGCTGCCGCGGGAACTCCGCCTGGGAACGGCCCGCTCAGGCGGCGGAGCTGGCCGTACGGAGGGCGACCGGCGAGTACGCGGCCGAGGCCCTCACCGTCGTGCGCACACAGGGCGAGGCGCCGCGCTGGGAGGTGACCGTCACCCACGTCGACGGGCGACACTGGCGGGTCGTCGTGGCCCAGGGCGCGTCCCTGCCGCCCCGCCCGGAGAGCTGCGGGGCGGCGGTCCTGGGGTCACCCGCACGGATGGACGTGGTGGCGGTGCGCGAACTGAGGCCCGCGGTCCTGGTCGGCTGATCCGCCGATCGGCCGGTCCCTGCCGGCCGCTCACGCCGTGAGCCGATCGCCGAATCGTTTCCTCTTGAGTCGATCAAGAGATCCACACCACACACCCCTACGGCTCTGCGGGGCCGCCCACGTACCGTCGTGGGTATGAGCCCCACTCCCCCCGCCCGTCGCCTGCGCCTCGGCCTGCCCCGGCGCGTCTTCTCGCAGGTCCTGCTCATGCAGCTGGCGATCGCCGCGGGAGTCGCCGTGCTCGCGACCGGACTGTTCCTGGCACCGCTCGGCGAGCAGCTGGACGACCAGGCCATGCGCCGCGCGCTCGCCATCGCGCAGACCACCGCCGCCGTACCCCAGATCGCCGAGGACCTGCGGCGCACACAGCCGTCGGCCGACGGTCCGGTGCAGCGCGAGGCGGAACGGATCCGTAGGGCGAGCGGGGCCGAGTACGTGGTGGTGATGGACCTCCGTGGTGTCCGCTGGTCCCACACCCAGCCGCAGGAGGTCGGCGGCCACGTCTCGACGGATCCCAGCGAGGCCCTGGCCGGCCGGGAGGTCATGGAGATCGACGACGGCACCCTGGGCCGCTCGGCCCGCGGCAAGGTACCCCTGCGCGACAGTACGGGCCGGATCGTCGGGGCGGTCTCGGTCGGCATCGAGTACGACAGCGTGCGCGCCCGGCTGATCCACGCCATCCCGGGGCTGTTCGCCTACGCGGGAGGCGCGCTCGCCGTGGGGGCCCTGGCCGCCTGGCTGATCTCCCGACGGGTTCAGCGACAGACCCGGGACCTGGCGTTCTCCGACATCTCGGCGCTGCTCGCCGAGCGCGAGGCGATGCTGCACGGCATCCGGGAGGGCGTCGTGGCGCTGGACCGGACCGGCCGCGTCCGCCTGCTGAACGACGAGGCGCAACGTCTCCTGGGCATCGGGGACGAGGCGGTGGGCCGGTCACCGGACGAAGCGCTGGGCGAGGGCCGTACGTCCGACGTCCTGGCCGGCCGGGTGACCGGTACGGACCTGATCGCCGTCCGCGGGCAGCGCGTGCTGGTCGTCAACCGGATGCCCACCGACGACGGCGGCGCCGTGGCCACCCTGCGCGACCGCACCGAGCTGGAGCAGCTGGGCCGGGAACTCGATTCCACGCACGGGCTGATCGACGCCCTGCGGGCCCAGGACCACGAGCACGCCAACCGCATGCACACGCTCCTGGGACTGCTCGAACTGGAGATGTACGACGACGCCGTGGACTTCGTCGGCGAGGTGGTCGGCGACCACCGGGCGACGGCCGAGCAGGTGACGGAGAAGATCGGGGATCCGCTGCTCGCCGCCCTGCTGGTCGGCAAGGCGACCGTCGCGGCCGAACGCGGTGTGGCGCTGCGGATCTCGGAGGGCACGCGGCTGCCCGACCGGCTGGTCGACCCGCGCGGGCTGGTGACGGTCGTGGGCAACCTGGTGGACAACGCCCTGGACGCCGTGGCGGGCGCCCCCCACGCGCGCGTGGAGGTCGAGTTGCGCTCCGAGGGCCGCACCGCCGTTCTGCGGGTGAGGGACACGGGGCCGGGAATCCCGGCCGAACAGCACGAGTTGATCTTCACTGAGGGCTGGTCCACGAAGAAGCCGCCGGCCCACGGCAAGCGCGGCATCGGCCTCTCCCTGGTGCGCAGGCTCGCCGAGCGGCAGGGCGGGCGCGCCTCCGTGAGCGACGCGCACGGCGGGGGCGCCGAGTTCACCGTCGTACTGCCCGAGGCGCTGACCGAGGCCGAGAGGGAACCCGCCCTGACCGCGTCCGCGCGGAGCACTGTCGAGGAGGAGGCGCGATGATCGAGGTCCTGGTCGTGGACGACGACACCAGGGTCGCCCGGGTCAACGCGGCCTACGTCGAGAAGGTGCCGGGCTTCCACGTCGCCGGCGTGGCGCACAGCGCGGCCGAAGCGCTCCGCCAGGTGGCGCAGTTGCCGCGGCTCGACCTGATCCTGCTCGACCACTACCTCCCCGACGAGACGGGCCTGGAGGTCGTTCAGGAGATACGCGGACGCGGCCACCAGGCCGACGTGATCATGGTCACGGCCGCACGGGACGTCACGACGGTGCAGGCGGCGATGCGGCAAGGCGCCCTGCAGTACCTGGTCAAGCCGTTCACCTTCGCGGGACTGCGCGGCAAGCTGGAGGCGTACGCGGAACTGCGCCGTACGCTCGACAGCCGCGTCGAGGCCGAACAGGCCGACGTCGACCGCATCTTCGGGGCCCTGTCCGCGCCCTCGGAACCGGGGCTGCCGAAAGGGCACTCCCCCACCACGGCGGAACTCGTGCGCCAGTCCCTGATGAACGCCGAGGGGCCCCTGTCCGCCCTGGAGATCGCCGAGCGCACCGGGGTGAGCCGCCAGACCGCGCAGCGTTATCTGAAGCTCCTGGAGCGCACCGGCAGGGCCCGGCTCACCCTGAAGTACGGCGACGCGGGCCGCCCGGAACACCGTTACGTGTGGGCGACCCGCGCCTGAGGACGCGGCCCGTGGACGACGGACGAGACCTTGAGGTCCTCCAGGGGCTGTCCGACGGCGGTCGGAGGCAGGACCTCAGACGGCCCCCGCACCCGTCAGCGAGCGGACCTCGGTCTCCGCGTGCTTGGCCTCGTCCGGCACCTCGGCCGAGGTGGCCGTGCCGAGCCAGCCGGCGAGGAAGCCCAGCGGGATCGAGACCAGCCCGGGGTTCTCGAGCGGGAAGATCTGGAAGTCGACGTCCGGGAAGAGCGCCTGGGGGCTGCCCGAGACCACGGGCGACAGGACGACGAGCACCAGGGACGGAACCAGCCCGCCGTAGATCGCCCAGACGGCACCGCGGGTGGTGAAGCCCCGCCAGAACAGCGAGTACAGCAGGACCGGAAGATTCGCCGAAGCGGCGACGGCGAAGGCGAGTCCCACCAGGAACGCGACGTTGAGATCGCGGGCCAGCAGTCCGAGGCCGATCGCGATCGCACCGATGCCGACGGCGGCGATCCGCGCCACCGTCACCTCGCTGCGAGGTGCGACATGCCTGCGCCGCAGGGAGGCGTACAGGTCGTGTGCCACCGACGCCGAGGAGGCGAGCGTGATCCCTGCGACCACGGCGAGGATCGTGGCGAAGGCGACGGCCGCCACGATCGCGAACAGCACCGTCCCGCCCGTGGAGCCGGCTCCGCCGCCCAGGTCCAGGGCCAGGAGCGGTACCGCCGTGTTGCCGGAGGCATGGGAGCCGCGTACGGCGTCCGGGCCGACGATCGCCGCCGCGCCGAAGCCGAGGACGATCGTCATGAGGTAGAAGCCGCCGATGAGCCCGATCGACCAGACGACGGAACGCCGGGCGGCCCGCGCCGTCGGCACGGTGTAGAAGCGGGACAGGATGTGCGGCAGCCCCGCCGTACCCAGTACCAGTGCGAGCCCCAGGCTCATGAAGTCGAACCGTGAGATCCAGTCCCCGCCGTACTTCAGGCCGGGTGCCAGGAACGCGGCCCCGTGCCCGCTGCGCTCGGCCGCCGTGCGCAGCAGCCGGTCGAAATCACCGTGGAACCGCACCAGGACGAGCACGGTGAGCACGATCGTGCCGCCGAGCAGCAGAACCGCCTTCACGATCTGGATCCATGTGGTGGCCCGCATCCCTCCCAGCGACACATAGATCACCATGAGCGCGCCGACGCCGATCACCGCCCACGCCCGGGCGGCCTCGCCCGTGTCGCCGAGCAGGAGCGCGACCAGGCTGCCCGCGCCCACCATCTGCGCCACCAGGTAGAGGACCGACACGGTGACCGAGGCCGTCCCCGACGCGATCCGCACGGGACGTTCGTTCATCCGCGCGGCGATGACGTCGGCGAGCGTGAAGCGACCGCAGTTGCGCACCAGTTCGGCCACGAGGAACAGCACGACGAGCCAGGCCACCAGGAAGCCCACCGAGTACAGCAGCCCGTCGTAGCCGAAGAGGGAGATGAGCCCCGAGATACCGAGGAAGGAGGCGGCCGACATGTAGTCGCCCGCGATGGCAAACCCGTTTTCCATGGGCGAGAACAGCCGCCCGCCCGCGTAGAACTCCTCCGCCGAACCATGCCGGCTGCGGCTCACCCACGTCGTGATTCCCAGGGTGATCGCGACGAAGACACTGAACAGCAGCAACGCCAGCGTCTGATGGTCACCGGTCACACCGCACCGCCTCGTGCCTCGCGCGTCAGTTCCTGGGTGTCCCAGCGCAGTTCGAGGGCCGCACGGTCCCTGCGCAGCCGCGCGTGCCGGGAGTAGGCCCAGGTGAGCAGGAACGTGCTGAGGAACTGGCCGAGTCCCGCCAGAAGCGCCACGTTCACCGCGCCCCACACGGGGCGGGCCATGACTCCGGGCGCGGTCGTCGCCGCCACGACGTAGGCCACGTACCAGAGGGAGAATCCGATGACCGCGGGAACGACGAACCGCCGGTACCGTCTGCGGACCTCCTGGAACGCGTCGCTCCGCTGAACCTCGACGTACACGAGAGCCGCCGCGGCGGCTCCGTCCGTACGCTGTCGACGGGCTGCCGGAACCTCGGTCACGGGCGGGTCCGTGGTGCCGGACTCGCCCCAGCCGGAGGCCAGCGCCTCATACCAAGGGTCGTCGTACCGCACATTCCCGGGTACCTCGACGGATGCCAGGCCCGCGCCTTGCCATCGGTCGCCCGAACTCTCGGAACCCTGCTCGCTGCCGCGGGCACGGCCGTTGCTTGACTGCATGCCCAAGGATGGACAGAACGGGAAGATCCCCGACTCTTCTTCCCCTCCCACTTCACCCCATCAGGTGACGAAAAGCCCCGTTCACCCCGCCGACGGCCGCACCAACCCCTTCCTGAACGCGTAACGCACCGCCTGCGCCCGGTCCTTGAGCCCCGTCTTGGTGAACATGTTGTTGATGTGGGTCTTCACCGTCGCTGTGGACACCTGCAGTTCGCGGGCGATCTCCTGGTTGCTGAGCCCCTCCGCGATCAGGACGAGCACCTCGGTCTCCCGCGCGGTCAGCCCGTCGGGCGGTCCGACGAGCACCGTCGGTTCCGGATCGGGCTCCGAGAGCCGCTCCAGCAGCCGCCGTTGAACGCTCGGCGACAGTCCCGCGTCCCCTGACAGCACGCTCTGCACGGCCCGCAGGATCTCGTCGCCGCCCGCGTCCTTGGTCAGGTAACCCCGTGCGCCCGCTCTGAGCGCGGGGAACAAGGACTCGTCGTCCCCGAAGGTCGTGAGCACCACGACCTGGGTGCCGGGATGCCCGGCACGGATGCGCCGAGTCGCCTCGGCTCCGTCACAGCGGGGCATCCGCAGGTCCATGAGCACGACGTCCGGGGCGAGTTCGGCGACGAGCCGCACCGCCTCCTCGCCGTCCGCGGCGGCACCCACGACCTCGATCCCCGGCAGCAGCCCGAGCAGCATCACGATGCCTTCCCGGACGACGGTCTGGTCGTCCGCCACCACGACCCGGGCGGTCTGCGCCCCCGATTCCCCGGTCATACCGGCACCTTCAGCGTCACCACGAACCCTTCCTCACCCGGTCCGGCCTCGAGCGAACCTCCCAACAGTTCGGCACGCTCCCGCATCCCCAGCAGACCGTACCCGCCTCCCGCCCCGGCGAGTTCGCCCGGAGCTCCTCCCGAGTCCCTTACGTGCAGCGTCACTTGGCCGGGCTCGTAGTCGAGGCGCAGACGCACTCTGGCCCCGGGCGCGTGCTTGCGGACGTTGGTCAGGGCCTCCTGGGCAACCCTGCGCACGGTCTGTGACGCGTCGGCCGGCAGCGCTCTGCGTTCCCCCGCCACGGTGACCTCCGCGCCGGCGGTCGCCCGCACCAGCCCGGTCAGGAACTCCTCCAGGGGAGTCAGCTCACCCCGCAGCGCGGAGAGCGCCTGCCGTGTCTCGTCGAGACCGTCGCGCGCCATCCCGCGCGCCGCGACCACCCGCTCGAGAATCCGGTCGCGGCCCGCGTCCCGCTCGATCAGCAGCCGGGCGGCCTCCAGGTGCACGAGTTGCGCCGAGAGGCTGTGCGCCAGCACGTCGTGGATCTCCCGGGCGATCCGGGCCCGCTCGGCCAGCGCGGCCGACTCCGCCTCCGCGGCCCGCGCGGCTCTCTCCTGGGCCAGCAGCCGCTGGGCACTGCCCCGGGCCTCCGCGTCCAGGCGGAGCGCGTACCCCGCGAGGGCCATGCCACCGGTCGTAGCGGCTGCGCCCAGCCACCCGTCACCGCTGAACAGTGCGAACGCGGCGAAGCCCGTGCCCGCCGTCGGAAGCGCGGCTGCCAGGGGCAGTCTCTCCAGAGCCGCGATGGCGGACCCGCACCACACAACGGTGGCCGGCGTCTCGAATCCCACGGCATGGACGCCGGCGGCCAGTCCCAGTAGCAGAAGCAACAGGGTCACGGACGGCCACAGTCGGTGCTCGACCGTCAGGCGGAAGAACGCCCAGGCCAGCGCGGCGGCCACGAGGACTCCGCCGGCCCCGGCCACTGCTGTCCAGCCATGGACACGATCGTCATGGAAAGCGCTCCAGAGCAGGAGACCGGCCACCAGGAGCCGTACGGCCCAGGCGAGCAGCCGCCTCGGCCGTGGGATCCCCTCACGGCCGAGCGCCTCCCGGGAGGGCCAGCGCAGGAAGGTGTCCCGCATCACACGCGCTCCTTCCACCGGGGCCGGGACGCGCCGACACCGTACGCCGGGGCGGGGGCAAGGGCGGGGGCCGGCTCCAGGGACCGCACCCGCCACGTCAGGACGCCGGAGCGGACGAGCAGGGTGGCGGCGAGAGCGAGCAGCAGGGCCGAGCCGCCCTGGTGGACGCCCACCATCGCGCCGCACGCGAACAGAGCCACACGCAGGCCGATACCGACGGCCCAGACAGCCGCGCTCGCCCTGGTGCTCCTGCTCCACACCGCGCCGTCCGCCTCCACCCATATGCGCGTGGTCCAGGCCCAGCCGGCTCCCATGGCGAGACCCACGAGCAGTTCCCCGGCGAGTATCGCGGCGGATGCCGTGTGATGACGGGTGTCGAGGAGGTCGGGCTCACACAGGGCCGCGACGGCCAGGATGCCGGGCAGCACCCACCGGCGCCGGTCCCCTTCGACGCGGCCCGCGCGGAACTGCCGCACGATCACCACGGCGGCGACGGCCGCGATCAGCAGTGCGTTGACGAGCCCGGGCATGTCAGCCTCCGTGAGCGGGAAGGGGCCGCCGACGGCAAGCGCTGTCGACGCCTTCGACGCTACGGAAAGGCACGAGCCCGCAGATCGGACTCCGGGTGGATCACGGGTGGATCTCGGTGAGCCGTGCTCTCCACCCACGGGTGGAGCCTCCGCCGACCGCACCTGACCCGAACGCCGGGCGGGGCCGCCCCTGACACCGGGTCGGCCCCGCCCGGTGGCCCGCCCGGCCCGGCGTCAGCTGCTACGCGTCGATCCGCGACCGGTCCAGCGTCGCCGCCGAGCTGGAGATGAACTCCTTGCGCGGTGCCACGTCGTTCCCCATGAGCAGATCGAACACCTGCTCGGACGCCTCCAGGTCGGAGAGGTTGATCCGCCGCAGAGTGCGGTGACGCGGGTCCATCGTGGTCTCGGCCAGCTGATCGGCGTCCATCTCGCCGAGGCCCTTGTAACGCTGGATGGAGTCCTTGTACCGGACCCCCTTGCTCTGGAACTCCATGAGCTTGTCCCGCAGCTCGCGGTCCGAGTACGTGTACACGTACTTGTCCTGCCCCCTCTTGGGCTGGATGAGCTCGATGCGGTGCAGCGGCGGCACCGCCGCGAACACCCGGCCCGCTTCCACCATGGGCCGCATGTACCGCTGGAACAGCGTCAGCAGCAGGCACCGGATGTGGGAGCCGTCCACATCGGCGTCGGTCATCATGATGATCTTGCCGTAACGGGCCGCGTCGATGTCGAAGGTCCGCCCGGAGCCCGCTCCTATGACCTGGATGATCGCACCGCATTCGGCGTTCTTGAGCATGTCCGTCACGGACGACTTCTGAACGTTGAGGATCTTGCCCCGGATCGGCAGGAGCGCCTGGAACTCGGAGTTCCGCGCGAGCTTCGCCGTACCGAGCGCGGAGTCGCCCTCGACGATGAACAGCTCGCTGCGGTCGACGTCGTCGCTGCGGCAGTCCGCGAGCTTGGCGGGCAGGGAGGAGGACTCCAGAGCCGTCTTGCGGCGCTGGGCGTCCTTGTGCTGCCGGGCCGCGATACGCGTGCGTGCGGCGGCGACCGCCTTCTCCATGACGACCCGCGCCTGGGCCGCCGCGTCCCGCTTGGTGGACGTCAGGAACGCCTTGAGTTCCCGGGAGACCACGGTGTTCACGATGCGACGGGCCGCCGAGGTGCCGAGGACCTCCTTGGTCTGGCCCTCGAACTGGGGCTCGGCGAGCCGGACCGTGACGACGGCCGTCAGACCCTCCAGGGCGTCGTCCTTGACGATGTCGTCCTCGGCGACGCGCAGCAGTTTCTTGGCGCGCAGCACCTCGTTCATCGTCTTGGCGACGGCCTGCTCGAAGCCCGCCACGTGGGTGCCGCCCTTGGGGGTGGCGATGATGTTGACGAAGGACCGGAGGGTGGTGTCGTACCCGGTGCCCCAGCGCAGCGCGACGTCGACGCCCAGCTCGCGGGTGACCTCCGTCGGCGTCATCTGGCCGTGGTCGTCGAGGACGGGCACCGTCTCCTTGAAGGAGCCCTGCCCGGTGAAGCGGAGGACGTCGCAGACGGGCCTGTCCGAGGCGAGGTACTCGCAGAACTCGCTGATGCCGCCATCGAAGCGGAAGGACTCCTCGCCCTTGCTGCCGCCGTCACCCAGGCCGTATTCGTCGCGGACGACGATCGTCAGGCCGGGCACCAGGAAAGCGGTCTGGCGGGCGCGCTGGTGGAGGTGCTCCAGGGAGAGCTTGGCGTCCTTGAGGAAGATCTGCCGATCGGCCCAGTAGCGCACGCGCGTGCCGCTGCGGGTCTTGGGGATCCGCTTGGTCTTGCGCAGTCCGCTCGCGGGCTCGAACTTCGCGTCGGGCCCGGCGCCGGCGAACACCCCGGGGACGCCGCGGCGGAAGCTGATCGCATGGGTGTGCCCGCCGCGGTCGACCTCGACGTCGAGCCGGGCGGACAGGGCGTTCACCACCGAGGCACCGACACCGTGCAGACCGCCGGAGGCGGCGTACGAGCCACCGCCGAACTTGCCGCCGGCGTGCAGTTTGGTCATGACGACCTCGACACCGGACAGACCGGTCTTGGGCTCGACGTCGACGGGGATGCCCCGGCCGTTGTCCCGCACCTCGACGGAGCCGTCGTCGTGAAGGATCACCTCGATGTGGTCGCCGTAGCCGCCGAGGGCTTCGTCGACGGAGTTGTCGATGATCTCCCAGAGGCAGTGCATGAGGCCACGGCTGTCGGTCGACCCGATGTACATACCCGGGCGCTTGCGCACGGCCTCGAGGCCTTCGAGGACGAGCAGGTGCCGCGCGGTGTAGTTGGAACCGTCCCGGTCTGCTCCTGCCAGCAGCGCTGTGGACGGCACGGACGTATCGGCGGTCACGCGGTTCGCTCCTCGCTGAATTTCAGATGGGCCCTCACGGGGTAAGGGCGCGGCTTCGGTCGCCGCAAAGAGGGTACCGAGGCCTGGTAGAGCCGTTGTCACGCCACCCTCCCCCGAACTCACACTAGTCCAGCGTCGCATGCGTGTTCGATCCCTCGATGGAGTGAAGTACATATCACGTTCCCTTCGAGGCATGAACCATTTAGGCTCCGGGCACGTCCTCATGAACAAACCGGCAATCCAGCCGGGAGGACCGGCCCATGACCGACAGCGCGAAACCGTACGACACAACAGACACGTAATACGGCACATTCGCCGCCAAACCGGCAGCAGACGGCCGCCTCGGAAGATTTTTTCGAGGAGAAGCCACGAGCGGGAACGTTTGGGGCTGGTTGGATGTTGACCCTGGTACGACAGCTCGTCGAGCTAGAGAAGAGGCGACGTGACTACTGTTCTGACCCCCGCGAGCCCGATGACGGCCGCTGACCGCTGCGACCGCTGCGGCGCCCAGGCGTACGTGCGCGTCGTCCTGCTCAGCGGCGGAGAACTGCTCTTCTGCGCCCACCACGGTCGCAAGTTCGAGCCGGAACTCAAGAAGATCGCCGCTGAGATACAGGACGAGACGGAGCGACTGACCGCAGTTCCCGCCTCAGAAGAAGAGCGCTGACAGTTCGCGTTCGACGACGAGCCACAACCGGCACAGGCTGGTAGCGGGCGGCCGCCCCTGCGTCCCAGGGGCGGCCGCCCGCACTCGTTCGTCGTCCCCGGTTCAGTCCGCGTGCGGCGTCCGAGCGGAGCCCGGCAGCGCGGCCTCCCAGCGCAGCGTGCTGACGATGTCGGACACGCGCGTGTAGACGCCGGGGCTCCCGGCCCGCCCGCATCCGTCCCCCCAGGACACGAGACCGATCAGCCGGCCCTGGGCGACCAGCGGTCCCCCGCTGTCCCCCTGACACGAGTCGCGGCCCCCCTGGGCCTCCCCCGCGCACACCATCGTCTGCGCCCGGTACGCACCGTCGGCCGGCCCTGGGTACGCGTTCGCGCAGACGCTGTCCCGCAGTACGTGCACACGAGCGGCCCGCAGACCGTGGGCGTAGGAGCCGCTGCCCGTGGTGTCCCCCCAGCCGTAGACCATGGCCTCGGTCCCCGGCTCGTACGCCGGATCGCCGACGCCGGTCATCGTGATGACCGAAGTCAGCGGCAGCGGCGCGGCCAGCTTGAGCACGGCGAAGTCGCCCGAGTTGCTGTAGGCGTCATAGGCCGGGTTCACCCAGATCTCGTTCACGGCGATCTCCCGGCCGGCGTCCGAGTAGAGGTCCGTGCGGCCCGCGACGACCTTCAGGTCGCGCGCCCGGCCCGGGGGGACCCCCAGGGCTTCCTCGCCCATACAGTGGGCCGCGGTGAGCACCGTGGTCGGGCCGACGGCCACTCCCCCGCAGAACTGCCCGGACCGCATACCTCCGAACCGGTCACGGCTGGACAGGGCGACGGTCCAGGGACTGTCCGACACGTCGACCGGGAAGCCGCCCACCACGACACCGCCTGAGGCCGCAGAGGCTGCGGGGGCGGCGGAGACCAGTGGTATCGCCGTGATCGCGGCCACCAGGACCAAGGGCCGGGTCAGCACCCGGACAAAGGGACGACGCATGCACGCTCCTCACTCTGGAGTGAACAAGGGACACTCAGAGTGATCCAGCTCCTGGCGCCGCGCACCCGGGCGTCAGGGCGAAGGCCCGGCTCCCTGCGGGGAACCGGGCCTTCGGCGTCGTACGGAGTCGACTCAGTCGAGGTAGTCGCGCAGCACCTGGGAACGCGACGGGTGGCGCAGCTTCGACATCGTCTTGGACTCGATCTGGCGGATGCGCTCGCGCGTCACGCCGTACACCTTGCCGATCTCGTCGAGGGTCTTCGGCTGACCGTCGGTGAGGCCGAAACGCATGGAGACCACGCCGGCCTCGCGCTCGGACAGGGTGTCGAGGACGGAGTGCAGCTGCTCCTGGAGGAGCGTGAAGCTGACCGCGTCGGCCGGTACGACGGCCTCGGAGTCCTCGATGAGGTCACCGAACTCGCTGTCGCCGTCCTCGCCCAGCGGGGTGTGCAGCGAGATGGGCTCGCGGCCGTACTTCTGGACCTCGATGACCTTCTCCGGGGTCATGTCGAGCTCCTTGGCCAGCTCTTCCGGGGTGGGCTCGCGGCCCAGGTCCTGGAGCATCTGACGCTGCACGCGCGCGAGCTTGTTGATGACCTCGACCATGTGCACCGGGATGCGGATAGTGCGGGCCTGGTCGGCCATGGCGCGGGTGATCGCCTGACGGATCCACCAGGTGGCGTACGTGGAGAACTTGTAGCCCTTGGTGTAGTCGAACTTCTCGACCGCGCGGATCAGACCGAGGTTGCCCTCCTGGATGAGGTCCAGGAAGAGCATGCCGCGGCCGGTGTAGCGCTTGGCGAGGGAGACCACCAGACGGAGGTTCGCCTCCAGGAGGTGGTTCTTGGCTCGGCGGCCGTCCTCGGCGATGATCTCCAGCTCGCGCTTGAGCTTGGGGGCGAGCTTGTCGGCGTTGGCCAGCTTGTCCTCGGCGAACAGACCGGCCTCGATGCGCTTGGCGAGCTCGACCTCCTGCTCGGCGTTGAGCAGCGGGACCTTGCCGATCTGCTTGAGGTAGTCCTTGACCGGGTCGGCGGTGGCGCCGGCGGCGGCGACCTGCTGGGCCGGCGCGTCGTCCTCGTCCTCGTCGGAGAGGACGAATCCGGCGCTCTCGGTACCCTCGGGCTCGTCGCCCGTCTTGGGGGCCTCCTCGAGGACCTCGTCCTCGACCAGCTCGGCGTCGTCCTTCTTGCCGGCGGTCTTCTTCGCCGCCGTCTTCTTCGCGGGGGCGGCCTTCTTCGCGGTCGCCTTCTTGACGGCGGTCTTCCTGGCAGCCGCCTTCTTCTCGGTGGCGGCCTCGTCTGTGGGGTCGTCCACAGCGGGGGCGGCCGGAGCGGCGGGGGAAGTGGCGGTGGCCTTCCTGGTGGTCACCGTCTTCGCCGCGACCGTCTTGGCGGCGGTGCGCTTGGCCGGACTCTTCGCTGCGACGCTCTTTCGGGTGCGCTTGGGCTCCGCGGCACTGACCATCAGCGTCACACCCTCTTCCTCGAGGATCTGGTTGAGGCTGCGCAGTACGTTCTTCCACTGAGTGGCCGGAATCTGGTCAGCTTCGAAGGCCCGACGCACATCGTCGCCGGCGATCTGCCCCTCAGCCTTTCCCCGCTCAATGAGCGCCATGACAGAGACGGACTCGGCGATCTCCGGCGGGAGCGTACGGGATGTGCTGGCCGACACGAACAACCTCTCGGAACGTTGGAAAACGGCTTCCGGCCCCGTCCACGACGGACAGGAGCCGACCACCGGCCTGGGGGTGGGCCGACGGTGCGGGCGGGGGCCGGGAAGTTGCACAGCGCCTTCTGTGGCGTCCGTATTCCTTCCGCGGCAGTCACCTCTTAGGTCATCGCGTTGCTTCCATGAGCGTTACGCCCAATCTTCGTGGCCCGAGTCACACCCCGTAAGCACTCAAAGGCGGTCAGACGCGGGCAGATAAGGTCACCCGCAGTGTCTACCCACACCGTTGCGAGTCAATCGGCCTCGACGCGCGGTCGGACCCCGCAGACCCGAGGCGGGTCCTGCGGGGTCCGACGGGAGGGCGGGGAGGCGGGGCGCGACGCAGGAGGAGGAAGCAGGAGGAGGAAGCGGAGTGGGGCGTCCCCGGCAGCGCCGACCGCGGTGTGCGGTCAGTGCTCGCGGGGCGCCGGGACGACCCGCTCCACCTCGGGGTGGACGGTGAGCAGTTGCCGCATGGCCGCTTCGGCACCGGCGCCGTCACCCGCGGCGAGGGCGTCGGCGATCCTGCCGTGGTGGCCCAGCGAAGCATCGGTCGGCCGGTCACAGCCCGTGACCGGACCACCGGAGACCTGAAGTGCGGAGGACACGATGCCGGAGAGGTGCTCCAGCATGCGGTTGCCCGCGACCTGGATGAGCAGCGAGTGGAACTCGGCGTCGGCCCGGGAATAGGTGAGCGCGTCGCCCTGTCCCATGGCGTGTCCCATGATCTCGACCATGTCCGACAGCCGCTGCTGGACGTCCTCGCGCCCGTGCCCGGCCGCGAGACGGGCGGCGAGCGGCTCGATCGTCCAGCGCAGCTCGCTCAGCTCGCGCCGCTGGTTGTCGCGCTGCGGACCGAAGGCCCGCCACTCGATGATGTCCGGGTCGAGAAGATTCCAGTCGCTCACGGGACGCACGCGCGTACCGACGTTCGGCCGGGCGCTGACGAGCCCCTTGGCCTCCAGAACCCGGAGCGACTCGCGGACGACGGTGCGGGAGACCTCGAAGCGCTGGCCGATCTCCTCCGGCACGAGCGGACGGTCCGCGCCCAGATCGCCGGAAACGATCATCTGGCCGAGCTGCTGGACGAGTTGGCCGTGCAGCCCGCGTCCGCGGCTGCCCGTGCCACGCCGGCCCACACGGCCCAGCTCGGGATCCGCACCCTCCCAGACAGGGGTGCCGACACGGTCGGCGGCGGGGCCCTCCCCGAAGGGGTAGCGGTCGAGTTCGCCCGGGCCGGCCAGACCGGAGTCGGCGGAGCGGGCGGCGGTCATCATGGTGTGCGCAAGGGTACTCACGGATCTTTTGTCGGCGCCGTCTCCAACTCCCTTGAGGTCTTTGGTGAAAAGCACACGAAAGGGTGATCGCTCACCCCGTCGCAATTGACGCCTTATCGGAAAGAAATGGGCGTTCTGCGGGGAGTTGCGCACAATCCGTTCCCAGGCGAGAACGGACGGTCGTCACCGGGCACGACTGCGCATGGTTGTGAGCAGATACGCGCAGAGCAGACCGCTCAGCGACAACGTCAAGGCTCCGCCCACGGGTTGAGTGACCACACGCAACGCGGCTGCCACATAGCGGTCCCCGCCGAAGGGCCACTGCGAGAGCAGCACCTCACGCAGCCGCACCGGGAATCCGGCGGCGGTCCGCACAGATGCGCTCTCCACGGCCTTCTGTACGAGCGGTACGACGGCCACCGGTACGGCGACCACCGCCGCGAGCCCGGCCGTGGTGGACCGGAAGACGCCCGCGGCCAGGACACCGGCCCAAGCGCAGCCGACCGTGAGCGCGAGCCAACTCGCGCCCAGCTGGAACCAGTCGGCGGGAACCTGCGTGAACTCCCGTCCGTGGACGAGATAGAGCACTTCGGCGTCACAGCCCGCGGTGAGGAAGGCGAGCGTCAGCGCGGTGAGGGCGGAGACGAGGAGCTTGGCGGTGAGCAGGCCCAGCCTGCGCGGTACGCTCCCGCGATCCGCCGCCAGGGCGGGGTGGCGGAACTCGTCCCCGAAGGCGAGCGCACCGAGCAGGCCCGCGCCGAGGGCCGCCGGGGGCAGCGGCAGCTGCACGGGCCAGGCGGCCAGCAGCCGTGCCTGCGAGGTGTGCCCGATACGGGCCAGGACGAGCGAGGTGAGGGCGGAGACGATCAGGACGGCGGCACCGGTGAGGAAGCCGGTGCTGATACCCGCGGCACGGCGCAGTTCGTAGCGGAGAGGGCGCAGCGGGCTGGGGGCGGAACGGACGGCGATGGGGGGTGGCAGAGCGGGCAGAGCGCCTTCGAGGGCGCGAGAGGGATCCGAGGGGCCCCCGATCGGGGCGCGGGCGGGTCCAGCGGCGGCCGGGGGGTCGTCGGGTCGGCCGTCCGGCGAGGCCGGCTGCGCGGGGGGCTCCGTCGCGGCTGCGGCGGCCGGTCCCGGTCCGGTGCCTCCCGGCGCGACCGATTCCCCGACCGGCGTAACCGCCGACTCTCCGGCGCCCCGTCCCGCTCCCACGACTCCCGGCGCGACCGGCCTCTTGACCGGCGCCGTCGCCGTGTCTGTGGCGGCCGGTACCGGTGCGGTGGGGGTCGGCCGGGGTCCGGCTCCGGTGGAGGTGGAGGGCGGGTTCTGGGTCGAGCGGCCCGGTTCCGGGGAGGGGGCGCCGGCGGCCGCGGTGGGCTGCTCCTCGTGGGGCGTGTCGCCGGACGGTCGGTCGTCGCGGGCGGGGACCGGGCCGGGTTCGCCGCCCTGGCCGCCGGTCTCCTGCCCGGCGTGCGTCGAGTCCGCGTTGCAGCCGTCGGCTCCGGGGCCCATGTCGCCTACCTCGTCGGCGAGTTGGTGAACGAGGATGCGGTGCCGGAACGCGGCCTCCCCGATGTCTGCACAGGTACTGCCGTACACGGAGAGGCGGTTGCCGTCCTCCTGCACGACCTCGACGGAGTGGCGAGCGGTACGGGCCTCTTTGGTGAGTGCAGCCGCCAGGCGCGCGGCGTGCGGAGTGCGGACGGCGACGCGGGGCCGCAGCCGGTTGCGGGCGAAGTGGGCGGCTTCCTGGTCGGCGACGAGCCTGCCCTGGTCCAGGGTGACGACCCGGTCGGCCGTACGGGCGGCCTCCTTGGGGTCGGCCGTGGTCGAGAGCACGGTGCCGCCCTGGGCCGCGTGCGCGCGCAGCAGACCGTGCAGCCAGCGGCTTTCGCGCTCGGAGAGTCCGTCGGCCGGGTGGTCGAGCACGAGGGTGTGCGGATCGGCGAGGAGGGCGCAGGCGAGGCCGAGCCGGCGGTCCATGCCGCGGGAGAGGGTGCCCAGGCGCTCGTCGCGCAGGCTGACCAGGCCGACCGCTTCGAGGACCTCGTCGGCCCGCCGGACCGGGACACCGGCGGCCGCGCACAACATGCGCAGATGGCCCCGGACGGTGCGGGCCGGATGCCCCGGCACATCCCCCAGGAGGACACCGACCTCCCGGGACGGGTGGGCGATGCGGTGCAGGGGGCGGCCTCTGAAGTAGGTCATACCACGGCCCTGTTGGAGTTCGAGCATGAGTCTCAGCGCCGTGGTCTTACCCGCGCCCGGCGCTCCGAGCAGCACGGTCACGTGTCCCGCGCGCGCCTCGAAGGAAACGTCGTCGAGCGCGAGCGGGAGGCCCTTGCGGGGATTGCTGGTCAGTCCGAAGGCCTGGATCACCCGCAGCAAGATAGCGTGCTATGTCACGTTTTGCGGGGTAGCACGGCTGGCCGCGGAACCCTGATCGTCGCGGGGCGCCAACCACCCCGCCCGGAACGGCGATCGACACGGACACCTGATCCGCGGGGGGCGCGAAGTGAATGCCGAGCGGCGGTCGACGCCCCGGAGCGGTCACGACCCGGTCAGCACGCCCCGGGGCGGTCGAGGCCCTGGCCTGCCGCGCATGTCCCGAGGCGGTCGAGGCCCTGTCACACGTCCCGGTACGCGCGCCGGGATCACACCTCGGGACGCAGCATCGGCGGGTTGAGCAGGGTCGCGCCGCCGGCGCGGAAGAGCTGCGCGGGGCGGCCACCCTGACGGGTGGTGGTGCCGCCCGTGGGGACCAGGAAGCCCGGTGTGCCCGTCACCTTGCGGTGGAAGTTCCGCGGGTCCAGCGCCACCCCCCACACCGCTTCGTACACTCGGCGCAGCTCGCCGACGGTGAACTCGGTGGGGCAGAACGCGGTCGCCAGCGACGAGTACTCGATCTTGGAGCGGGCCCGCTCGACCCCGTCGGCAAGGATCTGCGCGTGATCGAAGGCGAGAGGTGCCACCGGTTCACCGTCACGGCCGTAACCGCCCTGCTGCAGCAGTTCCTCGACCGGGGCCCAGCGCGCGTTGCTCGCGTCGCCGCCGGCGCGCGGTGCCGGCAGGTCGGGGGCGAGGGCGAGGTGGGCGACGCTGACCACACGCATCCGGGGGTCGCGCCCGGGATCGCCGTAGGTGGCGAGCTGTTCCAGGTGAGCGCCGTTGTCCTGGTCGGGGGCGGCGGGACCGTGGGCGCGCAGTCCGGTCTCCTCGGCCAGCTCACGTGCCGCCGCCTGGGAAAGGTCCTCGTCGTCCCGCACGAAGCCGCCCGGAAGGGCCCACCACCCCTGGAACGGCGGCTCCCCCCTGCGTACCGCCAGCGCGCACAGGGCATGGCGGCGCACGGTCAGCACGACCAGGTCCACAGTGACGGCGAAGGGCGGAAACGCTGACGGGTCGTAGGGCATGCGGCGATCATAGTCGTCTTCCTGACGATAAACACGCCCTTCGTCCGCCGCATCGACGGCTGGGCCACCGCGGTCCGCGCGGCCGTTTCCACGCACCCCGGGGCTGTCGGCCCGTCCCGTGCCCCGCCGGGTCACGTGCCCAATTGCAGCCCGTCGACCGCCTCCTCGACCATGGCCAGCCCGAGTCGGCTGACCCGCACGGAGAAGGCGGCGCCGGAGACCCGCAGACCTGTCAGGCCGACCTCGCCCAGGGGTGCGCCGCGCAGCGGGCGCAAGGTCACGGTCCCGGCCGGGGCGTCGGGCCGGATTCCCGCCACCGTGGTCAGGAGGAGGACCCCGGCGGCGGCCGCAGTGGCGGCAGGGCGGCAGGCGGCCGGGTGGGGCAGCGGGGCACTCCCCTCGGTTCGCTGCTCCCCGCCGTACATCTCGGGGAGCCGGTGGCCGAAAGCCTCGGCCGCCGCCAGTACGCCCCGCAGCAGGGATCCCGCCTCCTTCTCGTATCCCGCCGCCGCCAGCCCCGAGACTCCGATCGCCGTCTCGTGGACCCGTACGGCACCGCCGCGATGACCGAAGGGGTTGTGACCCGCCTCTCGCACACCCAGTCCGCGCAGCCCCCACCCGGAGTCCATGCCCGGGCTGCCGAGGAGCCGGGCGAGCTGTTCGGTCCGCACCTTGTCGAGGAGCCCGGGGGCGTACTCCCCGCCGCCCAGCAGGCCGGTGTCCAGGAGGTGGACGGTGGTCGCTCCCAGACGGGGCACCGGGCGTCCGTCCGGGGTCCGGGCGGCGGCGGGGCGGCCGCCTGCCGGGTCGTCGATCCAGAAGTCCTTCTGGAACGCGGTCCGCAGCGCCTGCGCCCATTCCCGCAGTCCGTTGCCGCCCGGTCTGCCCAGGGCATCGAGCAGGTCGGCGCCGAGCAGTGCCGCGCGGTGGGCCTGGGCCTGCGTCTCGCACCGGACGGTCCCGCCGGACCGGGGATCGCACAGATACGTGCTCTCCCCCGTCGCGGCCCGCAGCCAGGCCAGACAGCGCTCGGCCGTCGGCAGCAGTTCCTCCGTGTCCCGATCGGGCAGCCCCCACCGGCGGGCCTCCGCCAGGAGCACGGGGAAGAGCAGCGTCGCCTCCGTCCCGGTGCAGGCCGGGGGCAGGTGTGCGCCCGCGTCGCGCCGCGGCCCCGGGATCATGCCCGTCCGTGGCCCCTTGCCCCTGACCTGGGTGCGGGCGAGGGCGCGCAGCGTGCCGGCGGCGAGCCGTGTGCCGAGAGGCAGGGTCATACGGGCCGCGGCCAGGGCCTCGGTAGGGGCCGGCCCGCAGCGCCACGGTGCTCCCGCGGCGAGCTGGATGTCCCCGGGGTGTACGGGGTCGCGCACGAGGAGGGCCTCCAGGTCCTCGATGCTCGTGTCCAGGAACTGACGGACCCGGGGGTCGTCGCCGGTCGCCCGCGCGGCGGCCAGGGGGCTCGTCGCGGCCCGGCTCACGGCCCGCATCGGCCCCGCACCTTCCAGGCGGACTCTCAGCTCGACGGTCACGCTGCCGCCGGGAGGCACGTCGAACTCCCAGCGCAGGAGCCCCGCGGAGGCGAGCGCGTCGGTGGGTGGCGGGTGGGCCGTGACGCAGGCGTTCCCGGCGGGGCCGGCCCAACGCAGGCCGGAGTCGTGCACGCTGGCGGGCAGCTCGGGCCCGACGGCGCCGGCCGCGACGGCGCCCAGGTCGGCCAGGTCCGTGCCGAGGGCCACCTCCACCGGCAGACGCAGTGGGCGCGTGGCGGCGCTGCGCAACGTGATCCGTTCGACGCCGTCCGCGGAACGGGTTCGCTCGACGACGACGTCCGGATCCGGTCCCCCGTGGGGCGTGACCCGCAGGGTTCCGACGAAACGAGCCCGGTCGGCCGATGTCATCCGTGCCTGGACGACGAGCGGTTCGCGTCCGGCGACCCGCACCTGGCAGCGGGACAGGACGCGTCGGCCCGCCCGGTAGAACCCCTCCAGTCCGCGCCCGGTCAGCTGTCCCTCGCCGGTGGAGATGGCGAGACCGGGCAGGGAGACGCAGATCATCGCCGTGTGGACGGGAGGCAGATCGGCGGGGCGACGCGGGGTGGCTCCCTGAGCCGGAGCCGGTGGCATCTGCCGTCGCGGGGACTGCGGTGCCGGACCGGGCGGCGGGAGCACCGGGCGGCGCTCGTCGGTGACTGAGGGCGGAGTCGGCTGATGCATGAGGTGACTTCCTCTGCTCTCTGGACGCCTCTGGCGTGGTCGACGGCCGTCTCCGGCAGGGCGCAGCGGCACAACCCGGGCGGGCGGTGCCGCCACACAGGGAACGGGGCCGGGCTCCACCAGGTCACGCCAGCGCGGGCGGCGGCCCACCGAATGGCGCTGGTGCGGCGGGCGGGAGGCCGCTCCTACGGCTGTCCGGCTGTGAGCGGCCTCCCGGCCGGTCCGGTACGACGAGCGGCCGGGCGCCTCCCGCCTCCCTGCTCCGAGTGGGTACCGGCTCACCTCTGCCCGTTGTTCCCGTCGCCGTCGGCGCAGCCGCTCCGCCGCCGTGCGGCGGCCTCGCCGGAGGTGCGGGTGCGCGAGCGCGTGTCGACCCGGCCGGGAGCGGCGGGCCGCGTCGGGCCGGCCGCACGGGTGCGGAGGGTCTTCGCTCCCCGTTCCTGCGCCGCCCCCGCCGTCGTCCGCGCGGGAGAGCCGGCGACACCGGCGGAACGCGTACGGCGTCGGCGGCGGTCGGCGCTCGGTGAGGGGGACCGCTCCGGGACCGGAGCGGGAGCGGAACCGGTCGCGCTGTCGGCATCCGATGCCGCACCGGGCCGGGCTCCGCCCCGGCCGTGGGTCCGGCCGGCACCGCTTTCGTGGCTCTCGACGCCGATCCGGGCGTCCTGATCGCCTGCTCGAGGCTGTGTCCCTCCTTGGAGTTGAGCAGCGGCCCGGTCGTGGCCACGGGTCCCGGACACGGTCCCGGTTCGGGTCACGGTCCCCGTTCCGGCCCCGGCCCTCCCCCGGCGGTCGGTTCCTCCTCCGACCTGCTGTTCGCGCACCTCGCGCTCGGCGCGCAGGCAGCGTCGGACCGATTCGGGGTCCAGACCCTCGTTGCAGGCATGGTGCAGGAGGCGGGCGAAGAGGTAGCTCGGGTCCGCGCCCAGGGCCATAGCGAGGGCTTCCCGGGCCTCGAGTTCGTCACCGCTGGACCATGCGACCCAGCCGGCGAGGGTGAGCGGGGCCGCCGCGTGCTCGCCGTAGGGGCCGACGCAGCGGCGGGCCAGCGCTCGCCAGAGCCGCAGGGCGGGGGCCGCTTCGTCGCCCTCCATCCACTCGGCGGCGCGGTCACGGGTCACCCGGTCCTGGAGGCCCAGAATGAGGGCGGCGGCTTCGTCGGAAGCCACGAGTTCGTCGTCCCGGCGATCCGCGGGGAGGGCGCCCGTCACTGAGGGCGCTTCGGAGAACCTGCGGATCACGCGTGCGGCCAGTGCGACGGTCTCCTCCGCGACGGCCGCGCGACTCGTGTCGTGGAGCATCCGGGGAAGCAGGTCCATGCCCGCCGTGTCGAGGGCCAACTCCTGCTCCACGGCGGCACCCGTTTCCAGCGGCAGCAGCCGGGCCCTCAGCTCCCTCAGCGTGCCGCGGACCTGGATGCCGGCATAGGTGGCCGCCGCAGCCAGCACGGATGTGCCCGGCAGGCCCATCGGCACCCCCTCGACCGGGCAGCAGCCCTCGCCGGAGCAGCAGTACGACCAGAAGCGGCCGTCCGAGATGCACAGCGCCTCGATCACCGGGATGTCGAGCCGACCGCACTCGACACGGAGCGCGTGCGCGAGCGGCTGGAGGCGCTCCCTGACCCGATTGCCCGTCTCGCCCTTCGCCGGTTCCTGGCAGAGGTAGGCGACGATCTGCGCGGGGCGGACCCCCCTGCGTTCGCTGCCGGTCACGAGCCCCTGTGCCAGTTGCCGGGCCACCGCGGGCCAGTCCTCCGGGTGGGCCGGGATGCCGAGACGGGCCCGGCCGCCGAACCTGCCCCGGCCGCCCTGGTCGTGGAGGGCGACGAGAACGATGCTGTCCTCGGGCCGGTACCCGAGCAGGTAGGGCAGGGCGTCGGCCAACTCGGCCGGGGTGCGCAGGGTGACCTGGTGCGAGGCGGGACCTCCGTCGGGGACGGGGCGCCCGTCGTACGGGACGTGCCCTTCGTACGCGCTCTCGGTCTCGTGGTCGTACGAGGCGTCGTGCTCGTACGAGGCCGCACGGCCGTACGCGGTCTCGTGCTCGTATGAGGCCCGGCTCTCGTGCGGTCCGGGACCGGTACGTCCCCCGCGTCCGGCGATGTCGTCGTTTCCGGCGGATCCAGTCGTTTCGCTGTGGTTCGTCATGTGTCGACGATCTCGCGGACTGTGAAATTCCGGTTGAGCCTGTGGATAAGTCTGGCCAGGGACACGTCATCGACGCGAGGCCCGCTGCCGCCGACCTCCCCCTCCGCCCGGACCCGAGCCTTTCGCAGGGGATGCTCAGCCCGCCGCGGCGAGGACCAGCGGAAGAACCGCCTCGCTGCCTGCCCGGCGAAGGAGGCGGGCGGCGACCGCGAGGGTCCAGCCGGAGTCGGTGTAGTCGTCCACGAGCAACACGGGCCCCGGAGCGGCCGCCAGGGCGGCTGCCAGCTCATCGGAGACGGCGAAGGCCTCCGAGAGCGCCCTGAGGCGCTGGGCGGAGTTGCTGCGCCGGACCGCGTGGGCACCGCCCTGGCCGGTGTAGGTCAGGGCGCCCAGGAAGGGGAGGCGGCCGACGGCCGCGATGCCCTGGGCGAGGGAGCCGACCAGTTGCGGGCGGGCCAGGGACGGGACCGCGACGACGCCCACCGGCCGGGCCGAGGCGTCGGGGGCGTCGGCCGCCCAGCCGCCCGGGGAGCGCGCCCAGTCGGCGAGGACCGCCACCGCGGCTTTCAGGACCTCGTCGGGGACGGGTCCGTCGGGGGCGTTCTCGGCCAGCAGGGGGCGCAAGCGATTGCCCCAGCCGATGTCCGAGAGGCGACCCAGCGCGCGCCCGGTGGAGCACTGCTCGCGAACGGGGATGCGCCCCTTGAGGTCGACGCCGAGCGCGGCCATGCCCGTCGGCCACATGCGGCGCGGCTCGATCTCCACCCCCGGGCGATCCAGTTCCTTCGTCGCCCCGGTGAGGGCCTCGGCCGAGACCGAGGAAGCGATCCAGGCACCGGCGCAGTTGTCGCAACGGCCGCACGGGACCGCGCCCTCGTCGTCCAGCTGCCGGCGCAGGAACTCCATCCGGCACGCGGTCGTGCTCACGTAGTCGCGCATGGCCTGCTGCTCGGCGGCCCGCTGCCGGGCCACCCAGGAGTACCGCTCGGTGTCGTACGTCCAGGGCTGCCCCGTGCTCTCCCAGCCGCCCTTGACCCGCTTGACGGCCCCGTCCACGTCGAGGACCTTCAGCATCGTCTCCAGCCGGGTGCGCCGCAGGTCCACCATCGCCTCCAGGGCGGGCACGGACAGCGGCCGTCCCGCGTCGGCGAGGGCCGAGAGGGTCTGGCGCACCTGCGCCTCGGGCGGGAAGGCGGTGTCGGCGAAGTAGCGCCAGATGGCTTCGTCCTCCTTGCCGGGCAGCAACAGCACCTCGGCGTGCTCCACGCCTCGGCCCGCACGGCCCACCTGCTGGTAGTAGGCGATCGGCGAGGAGGGCGAGCCGAGGTGGACGACGAACCCCAGATCCGGCTTGTCGAATCCCATGCCCAGCGCGGAGGTGGCCACGAGCGCCTTGACCCTGTTCTCCTGCAGGTCGGTCTCGGCCTGGAGCCGGTCGGCGTTCTCCGTGCGGCCCGTGTACGAGTCCACCGTGTAGCCGCGCTGCCGCAGGAAGGCGGTGGCCTCCTCGGCTGCGGCGACCGTCAGCGCGTAGATGATCCCGGAGCCCGGCAGTTCGTCCAGGTGCTCGGCGAGCCAGGCCAGGCGGTGCGCGGCGTCCGGCAGCCGGACGACTCCGAGCCGGAGGCTTTCCCGCTCCAGCGAGCCGCGCAGCACCAGGGCCTCACCGGCGCCGGTACCGAGCTGTTCGGCCACGTCGGCCGTGACGCGCGCGTTGGCGGTCGCGGTGGTGGCGAGGACCGGCACACCGGGGGCGAGGTCGCCGAGCATGGCCCGCAGCCGGCGGTAGTCGGGGCGGAAGTCGTGGCCCCAGTCGGAGATGCAGTGCGCCTCGTCGACCACCAGCAGACCGGTCGTGGCCGCCAGCTTGGGGAGCACCTGGTCCCGGAAATCAACGGAGTTGAGGCGTTCGGGACTGACGAGGAGAACGTCGGTCTCGCCGCGCTCGACCTCCTGGTAGATCGCGGCCCACTCCTCCGGATTCGCCGAGTTGATGGTGCGCGCCTGGATGCCCGCCCGCTCCGCGGCCTCGACCTGGTTGCGCATCAACGCCAGCAACGGCGAGACGATCACCGTCGGCCCGGAACCGCGCCGGCGCAGCAGCGCGGTGGCGACGAAGTACACCGCCGACTTGCCCCAGCCGGTGCGCTGCACCACCAGGGCCCGCCGGCGCTCCTCGACGAGGGCCGCCACCGCCTGCCACTGGTCCTCCCGCAACCGTGCCCCCGGCACACCCACGAGCTCGGCGAGGATGGCGTCTGCTTCGGTGCGGAGCTCCAGGTTGTCCATGCCCCCATGCAACCCGATGGCACTGACAATCGACCACCTCACTCTGCGTGAGCGAACGTGGCGCATCCGTGCACCCGAAACCAGGGCGGCACCGCGTGCGCCGGCCGGCACCGCCTGCGCCTCGGCCGGGGAAAGCCCACGCGTCGACCGGGAAACGCCACCCCTGGGGCAGATGAACGAGCGGTGTACGACCGGCGCACGCGTCACACTGTGTTCATGGGGTAAGGATATAAGACACTCTCCGCCACATAAGGGTCGGTGGCCCCAATTGCTCGTTGCCGCATCCAAGTTCGACAGGAAGAATTGAGTTCCGCTCCCCGCACGGCTCGCCCGTGGTCCGGCAGGGCTCTGCTGCGGTGTGCGTGCCCCCGAATCCGACCCGCCCGCAGGTGTGGGCCGTAGCCGAAGGGAGGCTCGTGACCCTCGGATTCGCTCCGTCGTCGGCATCACTGTCGACGTCCCCGTCCGCCGCTTCCGCCAACCGCTTGCTCGAACCCGCGGAGTGGGCTTCGGCCGGCATTCCGCTGCTGCGCAACCCGCGAGAGGTCGTCAGCGGCCTGCACGCGCGTCATCTGCCGAAGCCGGCCACCGCGATCGTGGCGGTGCTCGATCCGGACGAAAGGCTGCTCGCCAGCGCCTCGTTCACACGGCGCCAGGCGCAGGCCGACGGCTGGATGTTCCGCAACGCGCTGCTCGCCCAGCTGCGCCGGGTCATCCCGCACGATCTGCGGCGCCGCACTCCGGTGCGCACCGCCGTGCTGCTCTACTGCCGCGAGGGCGACGCGCGCTGGACGGAGGAGGACGGTGCCTGGATGTGGGGCCTGCGTGACGCCTGCACCTTGCACGGGCTGCGCTGCGGGGCGTACATCACGCTGACCCGGGACGGCTGGCAGGTCCTCGGCGAGGGCCGCGGAGGCCGTCGCCCCCACGCGGGTTCACCGCCGGAGCCCTTCGCGCTGTCCGAGGCGCCGCCGCCGTTGCCGCGGACCGGCGGCGCAGCCTCGGAGGTGCTGCGCCGCGCGGCCGCGCGCTGAGAGCTGCCGACTCCCCCGCCGAGTCGGCAGAAACGATCCGCCTTCACCGGACAGCGGTCCCGAAGAACCGACTGCGCGGTGCCGCGTCGCACCGCACGACACCGGGCGCCGGCACCGCGCATCACGCGTCGGCACCGGGTGCCACACGTCGGCACGGCACACCACGATGTCGCGCGCGACGCATCATGACGCCCCCGAACGACGCCGCATCCCGGCTCGCCCGCCGTGCGGGGCCGGAGCCCGCGCGAGCCCGCAGCCACGCGCACGCCGAGGGGCGCACCCGGGCTTCCGGGCCCGCGCACCCGAAAACCGTCGCGGAGGCGCCGCGGGGCGACTCCTCCCCCGCCCCGGATGCTCTCCCGGACGACCGGGAGACGACCCGGAGCGGGCTCAGATGCCCGCGCCGAGCACCGAGTTGATCTGCTGCGGTTCACCGCAGACGATCAGCAGGGCACCGGCCCGGGCGCGGGCCGCCGGAAGGGCGGTGGCGGCGACGGCAGCGGAATCTCCGTTGACCGCGACGACGACCACGGGTCGCACCGCCGCCCGGTCCAACGCGGAGGCATCGGCGTAGAAGACGTCGTCCCCCGAGTCGTGCTGCGCCCAGTAGGACGCCTCACCGAAGGACAGTTCATGGGCGGCCCACGGGTGCTGTTCGCCGGTGGTGACCACCAGCACCTCACCCGGGGCGCGGCCCGACTCGAGCAGCAGGTCGACGGCCTCCTCGGCGGCGTCCAGCGCACCCGCGGCCGAGGCCGGGATCAGCTGGACCTGGGGAGTCGCCGAAGCGGATACGGAAGGGGAAGCGGCAGAGACGGCCGGGGCCGAAGGCCCGGGCACGGCGGCCACATCGCGCGGCGTGCGCTGCACGGGCGGCGTGGGCCGGACAGGACCAGGCCGACCGGGACGCGACGGAGCCGCGGGACGGGGACCGGGTACGGGTCGAGGGGTCGGCGCGGTGCGGCCACTGGCCGGAGTGGCGCGGGGACCCTGGGCACTCTCGTGAATCTGAGGCTCCTCGGGAATGAGAGGCATGGGCTGATGTCTATCAAACGGTGGTGCGGCTCGCGCCAGCGGGTGGCACATCAGTGCGAGCGGAATCGTCAGAAGTCGAAGCCGAGCTGGCCCTCGATCTCCGGCGCGCTTCCGTTCGCCCAGCTGCGGGCCTTCTTGAGGTGCCGCCACTGGGGCAGCGCATCAAGATACGCCCACGACAACCGGTGGTACGGGGTGGGGCCCCGCTCCTCCAGTGCGGCCTTGTGGACGGGCGACGGATACCCGGCGTTGTCCGCAAAACCGAAGTCTGCATGGTCGATACCCAGTTCGGCCATCATTTTGTCGCGCTGCACCTTGGCGAGCACCGAGGCCGCCGCGACGGCCACGCACGACTGATCGCCTTTGATCACCGTGCGGACCCTCCAGGGGGCGCCGAGGTAGTCGTGCTTGCCGTCGAGGATCACCGCCTCGGGGCGCGCCGGCAGGGCGTCCAGGGCACGCACCGCGGCGAGTCGCAGAGCGGCGGTCATCCCCAGGTCGTCGATCTCCTCCGGGGAGGCGTGCCCGAGGGCGTACGAGGTCACCCACTTCTCCAGTTCCACGGCAAGCTCGTTGCGACGCTTGACGGACAGGAGCTTGGAGTCGGTGAGGCCGACGGGGGGCCGGCGCAGTCCGGTGACCGCCGCGCAGACGGTGACGGGACCGGCCCACGCACCGCGCCCCACTTCGTCGACACCGGCGATGACCTTGGCTCCGGTCGTGGCGCGGAGGGAGCGCTCGACGGTGTGAGTGGGTGGTTCGTACGGCATGGCGGCCTTAGCCTACGCCGCCCGGATCCCCTCGCGACACCCCGGTCGGCAGGACCTCGCGCGCGATCACCGAAAGCCTCGCCGTCGCTCGTTCAGCCCGGGTCCGGCCGCAGCAGCGACAGCATGAACTGGTCGATCATCTCCTCGATCTCCCGATCGCTCCGTTCGCTGCCGCACATCTTGGATCGGTACATCATCATGGCCGGAACGGCATCCAGCACATAGCCGTTCGCCGCGTCGGAACGCACCTCACCCCTTTCGGTCCCACGTCTGAGTACCTCGCGCAGAAGCTGAACGGTCGGCTCGACGACCCCCTCGAGGATCAGGGCGTGGAAGCGCTCCGCCTGATTCGGATCGCACTCGTGAATGATCGAGCGCAGTGCGAAACCCGGCCGGGAGTACATGGCATCGCGCGCCCGACGCGTCAGGGCCAACAGGTCCTCGCGCACGCTCCCCAGATCGGGCGCCGCGTCCAGTCTGGGCAGCCCGGCACACAGGGCGTCGGCGACGAGGTCCTTCTTGGACGGCCAACGGCGGTACACGGCCGCCTTGCCGGTCTGGGCGCCGGCCGCCACTCCTTCCATCGTGAGGCCGTTCCACCCGACCGTGCCCAGTTGATCCAGGGCGGCGTCGAGGATCGCGCGTTCGAGTACGACGCCGCGCCGGCGGGAGGAGGCCGCCTGAGCGGGAGCGGCCGTCCAGCGCGAAGTAACCATCTGTATGTCTCCAGCGAGCAGAGTGAGCGGGGAGGGGCAATACGGGAGCGGGGGCCGTTCGCAGGGGGGAGAGAACGGAGAGCGGTTCGGGGAGGAGGTGGCGGCGCCCCGACTCACCGAGTGGCTCGACTGGCGCTGGGTGCTGTTCGTCAACGTGCCCATCGGCGTCCTCATCGCCGTCCTCACCCCGCTGTACATCGGGGAGTCCGAACGGCACCCCCGGCGCTTCGACATCGCGGGCGCCCTCACCTCCACGGTGGGAATGGCGTCCCTGGTCTACGGCTTCATCCGGGCCGCAGAGGACGGCTGGCGGGACGGGCTGACCCTCGCCGCCTTCGGCGCGGGTCTGTCGCAGCGGTTCCTGCCGGTCCTCGGCCCCAAGCCGTTCATGCTCACCGGCTCCTCGCTCGTGGTGGTCGGACTCGTCTGGCAGACCCTCGTCAGCCCCGACAGCTCCTACCTCGGCGGGGTGCTCGGACCGATGGTGGTGTTCGGTTTCGGAATGGGCCTGAACTTCGTGACAGCCACGGTGACCGCCGTGGCCGGCGTCAGCCAGCACGAGGCGGGCGCCGCGTCCGGCCTGCTCAACGCCACCCAGCAGGTGGACGGTTCGATCGGACCGGCCCTTTTGACCACCGTCTTCGGCTCGGCCAGCACCGACGAGGCGGAGAAGCAGCTGCCGAAGTTCCTGGCCGAGGGATCGGCGGAACAGAAGGCCGAGTTCGCGAGGACCGGGCAGTTGCCCGCTCCGTGGGGACACGAGGTACTCGCCCACGGGATCTCGACGGCCTTCGTACCGGCCGCAGCCATGGCCGCGCTCGCCGTGGTGATCTCCGCCCTGGTCATCCGGGTCCGCAAGAGCGACCTGGAGGCCCTGTCGGGCACGGCTGGCCCCGTGGTCGGCTGACCGCGAGGGCACCCGGGCAGGCCGCGGGCCGGCGTCGACGCACCTCGCAGGCGCGTGTCCGCGGCCGCTCGCCCGACCCCTCACCCGCCGCCCCGACCGATGCGCTTCCGCCCGCCGAGCACCTCGTAGGCAATGGCGGACACCATCACCACCGCCCACACCGCGAACCTCACGCTCACCCCGCCTCCGTCCAGCCGCTCGACCGCCTCCCCGCCCCCGGGCTCACCGATCGCGGGGCGGATGTCCGGACAACGCGCGAACGGTCACGCAGAGTTCCCGCCGAACACACAGTGTTCGCCTGGGCGGGCGGCGAGTGAGGACAGAAACCGCTCAGTGGTGAGGGCGGCGGCGCTCAGGACACCGAGGGGACCCAGGCCGGCAGTGCCTCCACCCGCTCCACCCAGGTGGCGGGAGGCGTCCCGGCCTTTCCGGAGGCGATGACGCCGCCGACGATGGCGCAGGTCGTGTCCACGTCCCCACCCGCCTGAGCGGTGGTCCAGAAGGCCTCCTCGTAGTCGCCGAGGGAGCGGGCGGCGGACCAGAGCGCGAACGGTACGGTGTCGTGGGCCGTCGTACGCCGGCCGCAGCCCAGCACCGCCGCGACGGTGCCGGCGTCGTCGTAGTCGAGCATGTCCCGGGCACGGCGCAGTCCCGCCGTCACGGCGCTTCTGGGGATGAGGCCGATGACACCCTCCAGGAGGGCGTCGGCGCCGGGCGGACCTCCCGGCGCGCCGGCCAGCGCGGCCGCCGCGGCGACGGCCATGGCGCCGACCACGGCCTCCCGGTGCTGGTGCGTGGGGTAGGCGGAGATCTCCGCCTGGTGGGTGGCCTGCTCGGGATCGTCCGCGTACCAGGCGCCCAGGGGGGCGATCCGCATGGCGGCCCCGTTGCCCCAGGAGCCCTGGCCGTTGAACAGGGCGGCTGCGAGTTCGCGCCAGTCGCCGCCTTCCCGGACCAGTCTCAGCAGCCGGTTGACGGCGGGGCCGTAGCCGCGGTCGAAGTCGTGGTGCGCGGCGAAGGAGTGGGCCAGGGCGTCCTGGTCGATGCGCTGGTGGGCGGCCAGGACGGCGACGACGGAGCAGGCCATCTCGGTGTCGTCCGTCCACTGCCAGGGTCCCGGCGGCAGTTCGCGGTGCTTCAGCAGCGGGTAATGGGCCGGCACGAAGAACTGTGAGCCCAGCGCGTCCCCCACCGCGAGTCCGCGCAGCGCCGCCAGGGCGCGCCCCAGGCGTCCCTCGGGGGAGGAGTCAACGGTCATCGCTCTGCCACTCTCCAGTGATCCCGTACGGCTCCGGAACTCGCCACCGGTCGAACGGCCGGTCGAGAGCGTACTTGCCGTCGTCCCCGAGAACGAGCATCCGCATCTCGGCGTTCCCGGGATTCGACAGGGACTCGAATTCGGCGACCGTCCAGTGGAACCAGCGCATGCAGAACAGTCGCATGGCCAGGCCGTGCGTCACGATCAGCACGTTCGGCGGGTGGTCGGGCGCCTCGAAACTGCGGAACAGGCTCTCCAGGAAGCCGCCGACCCGGTCGTACACGTCCGCCCCGCTCTCGCCCTGGGCGAAGCGGTAGAAGAAGTGCCCGTAGGCGTCGCGGTAGGCCTTCTGGAGGCGGACGTCGTCGCGGTCCTGCCAGTTCCCCCAGTCCTGCTCGCGCAGCCGGGGCTCCTCCCGCACGCGTATGAGGTCGGGGTCGAGGTGGAAGGCGCGGAGGGTCTCGTGGGTGCGTCGGTAGGGCGAGACGTACACGCTGACCTGCTCGTCGCCGAACACCTCCCGCAGTCTCCTGCCCGTCTCCTCCGCCTGGTGCCGGCCCCGCTCGGTCAGGGCCAGGGCATGGTCGGGTTCACGCTCGTAGACGGTGTCATCAACATTGCCCATTGACTCCCCGTGCCGGACAAGGACGATGCGCCGTGGTCTTGCCATGCGAAAACACTAGATCGAGTGGCGGCCGATCGAGCACTCGTACGGCCTCCATACGGCGTAGGTCACACGAATTCCCGCACCCTGGAGGTGCGTCGGCGCGCGCGGTCCGGGAATCCGGATCTCACACCGTCCAGGCGGGCTCCAGCTCCACGATGTCGCCGGTCATGGCCGAGACGTCCGCCTCCGTCTGCGCGCGCAGGGCGAGCCGTTCCACCCGCTCGGTGCGGTACTTGCCGTGCTCGGCCTGCGAGCGCCACATCGACAGGACCAGGAACTCGTGTCCCGGCGCCTCCGCGAACAGCCCGCGGACCATGCCGGGTGATCCCGCCATGGCCGGGTTCCACACCTTCTCCTGCATCAGGGTGAAGTGTTCGGCGCGTTCCTCGTGGACCCGGCACAGGGCCACCCGGACCAGGTCGGAGTCGGTGAAGCGGGGTTCGAAGCCCGTCTTCACGTCGAAGCGGTAGTCGAACAGGCGGACCTGGGCGTCCTTGAAGGTGCCCGCCTGGGTGGTCGCGAGCCGGTCGTGGGAGCGCGCCATGAAGGAGTCGTAGAAGGCTCGGCTCTCCCAGAAGGCGAAGACATGCGCGACCGAGGGCCGTGCCCTGCTCCAGCCCCCGCCCTGTCCCCGGAATCCCGGCTCCCCCAGAAGCCCCGCCCACTTTCGCTGCCCCCGCTCGAACCCGCGACGGTCCACCACGGTGCAGCGAATCCACTTGACCAGCACCGCGCCATGGTACGGCCGACGGGGTGGCGTCGGTCACTCCTGGGTACCAGGCACTCGTGCGGGCTACCGCACGCGCGTGGCAGGATGGACAACCGGCCCTGATGAGCGGCCAGTTCGGCGCGACAGCAGACGGGGACGGGGAGGGGAAGACCGGTGAACGGCCTCAACAAGGGGATCCGCAAGGTCGAGATGGCGCTGAGGTGGGACCCGAGTCCGGCGGGTGAGCCGCCCACCGACCTGGACATAGTGGCCGGCACCTACCTCGCGGACGACCCGGGGGGCGAGCCCGCCTACGTGGTGCACTTCGACAGCCGCTCCCCCGACGGCACCATCACGCTCAACCGCGACAGCACGGACGGCAGGGGCTTCGGCTGGGACGAGGTCATGACGCTCGAACTCGACCGGCTGGATGCCCGGTACGCGCGCGTGGTGGTCGGCGTCGTCATCCAGCAGCGTCCCGAGGAACGGACCTTCGTCAGCGTGCGCAATCCGGCCTTCCGGATACGCGAGGGTTACACCGTGCTGACCGAGAACGACTTCGGCGGCGTGCTCGGCGCGACGGCGGCCACGGTCGCGGAGTTCGTGCGCGATCCGGTCGACGGCTGGTCACTCCACGACGGCGTGCAGGGCTACGAGGACGACCCGGCGGCCTTCACCAGGATCATGGGCCGACTGCGCCGGTCCTGAACGCCGGTGGGACACGGAGCGAGCGGGTGGAGCCGGGGTCCGGCTCCACCCCCCCGCGCCCGACCCGCCCGAGGGGCCGGGGGGTGCGCGCCACAAAAA
>NZ_JBFBCB010000043.1:0-74019 GCF_040682975.1 Streptomyces sp. NPDC051051 | reverse complement strand
CCCGATACTGGTTGTATCGGGGCGATCCCGACAACGCGGCGAGCGTGCGTGCCAGGCGTCGCCGGGCAGACGGGACTTTCGAAACACGCCCTAGGGCCTGTCGTTTGGATCACGCCGCAGACGCGGTCCCGACGCCGCCGCGGGTCCGACGCCGCCGCGCCCTCGCGGACGGGAAGGGCCCGTACTCCGCTGGTTGCGGAGCCGGGCCCTCTGTCTGTCGGTCGGGTCAGCGCACGTCGACGAAGTCAGCCGTGGCGGTGGCCGCCGGGGTGGTCGAGGTGCCGGCGAAGGTGTAGCGGAAGTAGCCGTCCGCGGTCGCCTTGACGGTCGTCTTCAGGACGCCCGTCGTGCTCGTCTTGATGGTCTTGACCGTGGTGTAGGTGGTGCTGCCCTTCTTGCGGAACTGCAGCTTCACCGGCTGGGCGGAGTACCCGGCGTAGGTGTTGTTGTCCCAGTTCGCGCGGGACAGCTTGCCCGTGACGGTGAGGGTCTTGCCCTTCTTCACCGGCTCGGGGGTGGCGTCGGCGGTCAGCTTCGAGGCGCGCAGCAGCTTGGCGGCGCCGAGGCCGCCCTGCCAGGTGAGCCCGCCGCTCTCGTTGGCCGCGAGGGCGCCCAGCTTCCAGCTGCCCGCCTGGCTGTTGACCAGGTCGATGTCCTCGCCGGAGGTGGCCTTCGGGCGGAACTGGATCTTGGCCGTGCACTTCAGGACCGTCGAGGAGACCGTCGTGCAGGTGCCGGCGTCGTCGCCGCCGATGAGGTCGTCGGAGGTCAGGCCGAGCGTGGCGCCGCGGTAGAGGACCGGCACCGTCCCGAGGGCGTTCGGGTTCAGGCTCGCGGGCTTCGTCACGGTGTAGGTCGCGGTGACCGTGACCTGGGCCGTGGGGCCGACGACGACGGGCTTGCCGCCGTTGACCTTGAGGTTGGAGAAGGTGACCGCCGGGCCGGCCGGCGCGGCCTGCGCGGCCGGCACGGCGAGGGCGGAGAGGGCGACGGCGCCGATGACGGCGGCGACGGTGGTGGTGGCGCGTACGCGCATGCAGGTTCCTCGGAGAATCTGGGATGGGTGTGCGAGGGGACGGCCCGGTCCCCGCCGGGTGCGGGGGCGGGCCTTGCCTCGGTGGTGTCAGTCGCTTCAGCGCACGTCGACGAAGTCGCCCGCGGCGCTGACGGCCGGGGTGGTCGAGGTGCCCGCGAAGCTGTAGCGGAAGTAGCCGTCCGCGGTCGCCTTGACGGTCGTCTTCAGGGCGCCCGTCGTGGTGGTGTTGATGGTCTTGACCGTGGTGTAGGTGCTGCTGCCCTTCTTGCGGAACTGCAGCTTCACCGGCTGGGTGGAGTAACCGTGGTACAGGTTGTCCTCCCAGTTCGCGCGGGACAGCTTGCCGGTGACCGTGATGGTCCTGCCCTTGGCGACGGGCTCCGGGGAGGCGTTGACGGTCAGCTTCGAGTTGCGCTGGACCAGCGTGGAGCCGAGGCCGCCCTGGTCGGCGTAGTCGTCGGTGGTGTAGTTGAGGGCGAGCCCGCCGCCCTTCCAGCTGCCGGCGTCGGAGTTCAGCAGCTCGCCGTCGGCCGGGTAGACGTCGATGTTGCCCTTGCAGGTGGCGGTGGTCGCCGAGGTGTCGGTGCAGGTGGCCGCGTAGTTGCCGAACAGCATGTTGTCCGGGTCGGCGAACGCTCCCTTGTAGATGTACGGGCCGGTGGCGAAGTCCTCGGCGTGGATGTCCACCTCGGCGCCGTGCGTCAGCTTGTAGGTGACCGTGGTGGCGACGTGGTTGGTGGTGCCGACCTTGACCGCGGCGGCGATCTTGAAGTTGGAGAAGGACACGTTCAGGTCGCCGTCGACGGCGGTGGTGAACGCGGACTTTCCGGAGGTGCCGTGGGCGGCGGCGAAGGCCGCGGCGGCGCTCTCGCGGTACGAGGGGTCGTCGGCCTGCGCGGCCGGAACGGCGAGGGCGGACAGGGCCAGGGCACCGGAAACGGCGGCCACGGTGGCGCGGATGCGCATGCATTCCCCCGGGAGGAGAGAGGGTCCTGGCCGGCGGTGTTCCTCACGGATCGTCATCGCGCAGGACCCAGGTGATCACGGAGCCTGTTGGCTCACATGATCAGATGCACGACGGATGTGAAGGGTTGTACGAAAGTGATGGAGATTTTCGTGCGGAAGCCCGGACGCTCGGACGTGGGGACCCGGACGCGCGGACGGACCCGCTCGGGGTGCCCCGGTGGATCCGGGGCACCCCGCCCGTGCGGGCGGTCGCTCAGTCGAACCAGCGGTCCCGTGCCAACTCGCCCGTCCTGGAGGGGTCTTCCAGCAGGGCGGCCACCTCGAAGCGGCGGGGCCACTGGCCGGCCGCCCAGGCCAGGCCGGCGGCGACGCCCTCCAGGGTGGCGGCGTGCAGCACGCCGTCGCCGGTCAGGCGCCAGTCGATCTCCACGCCGTCCACCACGAGTTCCTCGTGTTCGACGTAGGTGGCGGGGGTGCGCGGGCCGAGGAGGGTGCGTACCGGGTCCGGGACGTCGTGCTCGGTGCCCTCGGAGTGGATCTCGCCCGTCACGGACTCGCTGAGGCGCCGGACCTGGAACAGCTCGGCCAGCTCCGCCGCCCGCGCGGGCCGTACGGGCAGCAGCGGGACGCCCGCCGTGAAGGGCAGCAGGTCGGGGGAGTCGACGACGACCGCGTCGGCCGCGTCGACGACCTCGACCCGGCCGTCGACGACCGCCCTCAGCTCGTCGGGCAGGGTCACCTGTTCCGGGTCCAGCTCGGCCAACGCGCCGTAGAGACCGTGCAGTTGGGCGGCGCTCACCGGGCGGTCCGGGTCCGCGAGGCGGTCGAGCAGTTCGGCCGCGCCGCCCGGCTCGTCGAGGAGGGCGGCCACGGACGTCCGTACGCCCAGGGCCCGCAGCACCTGCTCGTCGTCGAAGCCGGTCGCGTCGGCCTGGTCGTACAGGCCGTGCAGGAGGGGGTCGCCGCCGGCCGCGAGCAGGCCCGCCGGGCGACGGCCGTCGAGGACGGGGTGGCCGCGCAACCACCAGGCGGTGTAGGGGCGTACGACCTCGTGCGTGCCGTCCGGGAGCAGGATCCGGACCGGCTGGGTGAGGGCGTCGCGCAGGGGCGGCCGGGCGAGCAGGGCGAGGGCCTGCGGCCAGTGGTCGTCGTCGACGAGGTCGAGGTCGCGGACGGCGACCAGCTCGGTGGCGACCGGCGGAACGGGCGTGTCGGGGAAGCGGTCGAGGATGTCCTCGCACCAGACGTCCACGGCGTCCAGCAGTCCCGCGTCGTCGGGTTCGGCGAAGTCGCCCTCGCGGGGCTCCAGTTCGTCCGGGTCGAGGACGACGTCCGTGGCCCGCACGAGCGCGAAGTCCGCGAGGACGCCGCAGGCGGCGAGCGGCTGCTCCCCCCACTTCTCGGCCAGCTCCGGGTCGACGGAGGCGAGTTCGTCCTCGCGAATGACCTGCGCGAACGGGCTGCCGGGCAGGACGAGTTCGCCGGCCGGGGCGAGCTCGCCCTCCTCGTCGGGCAGCGCGAGGGCGCCCAGCCAGGGCTCCTCGCCGGGTTCCAGGCCCGCGTCGCGCACCAGCGCGAGGACGGTGTCGGCCAGTTCCTCCGCGTCCGGCGTGTCCTGGTCGTCCCAGGCCCCGCGGTCGTCGTCCAGGGACGCGGCCACGGCGGCCCGCACCTGCGGGGTGGTCAGGACCGCGCGCGGGGTCGCGGGCAGCGCCCCCAGCTTCTCCAGCAGCGGATGCGCGGCGTCCGGGTGCGCGACCTTGAGGCCGAGCCGGGCGAGGACCTCGGTGTCGAGCCGGCCCTCGTCCGGGGTGGGCAGCAGCACCTGGCGGGGGCCGATCGTCGTCCGTCCGTCGGCGAGGGGCACCGGCAGGCCGGAGAGGCGGTCGGGGTCGACCCCGGCGAGGCTCTCGTAGAGCCGGTGCCACCACTGCGGGTCCTTCTCCAGCCCGGCCAGCCGGTCGACCGCGTCGGCCAGCGGGACCCGCGCCACCCCGAGCGTGCGCAGCTCCACCCGGCGCTCCAGCCCGGCCGGCAGCAGCGTCGGCAGCACTTCGGCGAGCACCCGTACGGTGTCGGCGCCCGCGCCCTCGACGACCTCCGCGTCCCGGGGCCGCAGCGCCTCGGGCAACTCGTCGTCGCCCTCCACCGGCTCGGCGGCGGGCGGCAGGAACGCCGTACGCGGCAGCCGCTCCAGGATCGCCTGCCGCAGGGCGCCGTCCAGTTCGCCCTTGCCCAGCGGGCCCGGCACGAGGTCGATGAGCCCGGCGGTCACCGGGCGCCAGCCGGCCAGCAGTCCGGCGTACGCGTCCGCCGCCCGCTGCACGAGGTGGTCGGTGAGCGGGCCGGGCGCCGCGTGCCGCCGGGTGGTGTCGAGGGGGAAGGAGGCGATCAGCAGCGCGGGCACGCCGAGCGGCTCGTCGCTGGGGGTGGGCGCGTGCACGACGGGGCTGGTGCGGGGCCGGGCCGGGGACCCGTCCGCGTCGACCGGTACGGCCCAGGTCACCGACCAGTGGGGCCGCAGCCGCTCCTCCACCGGCCGGTCGGCGAGCAGGTCGGGCGTGAGGGGCCCGTGCGCGGCGGCGATCCGCCACCGGGTCGTGCCCTCCCGCGTGTCCGACACGACCGTGAGGGCGCCGTCGGTGTCCCGGCGCAGGGTGCGGGGGGCCGCGTCGCCGACCTCGATCACGACCTCCTCCAGGCCCGGCAGGGCGAGGACGAGGGCGTCGTCGACGGCGGTGAGCAGCCGTTCCGCGAGATCGGCGGCGGCGGTGTCGCGCAGCGGCAGGATGACGGCCGTGTCGTAGGGATCGGGGGCGGTGCCCTCGGCGGCGAAGGGCAGCCGCAGCAGCGGCACATGGCCCTCGCGGCGGCGGATCTCGTCGCCCAGGCCTGGACTGTGGCGGGCGGTCTCGGAGGCCAGCACGCGGGCCTCCGCCAGGGACCAGCGGACCCCGCCGTGCCGGCCGACCACGGCGGGCTCGTCGGTGACGGCGAGAACGGCGGCGAAGCCGACGCCGAAGCGGCCGACCGCCGACCGGTGGGCCTCGCGTTTCGCGGAGGCGCGCAGGGTGGAGAGCGACTCGACACCGGCCGCGTCCAGCGGGGCGCCGGTGTTCGCGGCGACCAGGACGCCCTCGCGGAGGGTGAGGCGCAGCCGGCCGGGCACGCCGGCGCGGGCGGCCGCGTCGGCGGCGTTCTGCGCCAGCTCGACGACGAGGCGGTCCCGGTAGCCGCCGAGGGCCAGATCCTCCTCGGCGTTCGCGTCCTCCCGGAAACGGGCGGGACTCGTGGCCCAGGCGTCCAGCACTCCGCGCCGCAGTCGGGCCGTTCCGAACGGATCGGCCCCCTCGGCCGCGGGCCGCACGAACTTGCTCACGTCGGTTCACTCTCCTCATCGCCGTGAGCTCGAAGGTACCGCGATGCGGCTCCGCCGGTTTCCCACCGAGGGGCCCGGCCCCCTCGCCCCGTCCAGCGGGCTCCGCCCCCCGGACCCCCGGGCCCGTGCTCCCCCACCACCCGCCCCGGTGGGACGAAGGGTGACGGTCGGGTGTCCCGGCCCGTCCGGGGCGGCAGCCCCCGGGATCGGGCCGGGAAGGGGCGGCGCAGGACCCCGCGAGCCCGGCGTGATCCGAACGAGAGGCCCTAGGAGTGGCCCAGCTCCGCCGACTCCTCGTCCGTCACCGCCGGTACCGAACCGGAGTCCGGGGCCGGCCGCAGCGGGAAGGGGTCCACCCGGTTCTCGTCGATCACCGGCAGGGCCGGCCGGGGCGGCTTCGGCATGACCGCCGCCTCCGAGTGCCCGCCGCAGCCGTACGCCAGCGACACCACGCGCCCGTCGGCCGGGGAGAACTCGTTGGCGCAGACCCCGAAGGCCTGCCCGAGGGAGCCGCCGATCGGCGTGAGGAAGCCGCAGCTGACGCAGGAGGCCGGCGCCGCCTGCGCCATCGGGGTCTTGGCCCCGAACGCCTCCTCCCAGCGGTCGGCGGCGGTGTGCAGGCCGTAGCGCGACAGCACGCGCGCCCGGCGCATCCCCAGCTCCTCCGCCACCGCGGGGATGGAGCCGCGGGACGGGACGGCCGGCAGCAACGCGGGCGGCGCCGCCGTCACCTCGGCGTCCTCGGCCTCCGCCAGCTCCGCCATCTCCTCCGAGACGGGCGAACCGGACAGCGGGGCGTCCTCGCCGGTGTAGCCGGGTTCCAGACGCAGGTCGTCCGCGTCCGTGGGGAGGAGGTCGCCGGGGCCCATGTCGCCGGGGCGCAGGCGTTCGCTCCACGGGACCCACTCGGGGGCCAGCACCGCGTCCGGACCGGGCAGCAGCACCACCTCGTCCAGGGTCACGATCTTCGCCCGCGAGGCCCGCGCGACGGTCACCGCCCAGCGCCAGCCCCGGTAGCCGAGCTCCCTGCACTCGAAGAAGTGCGTCACCACCCGGTCGCCCTCGGAGAGGACCCCTACGTGCTCCCCGACCACGCCGGGCGCGGCGGCCTCCTCTGCCGCCGCGCGGGCGAGGTCGACGGCCTCGGCGCACAGGCGGTCGGGGGTGCGGCTTCGCGTGGTCGCTGCGCTCACAGGTATCGCTTCTCTCCTACGCCGTCACTCGGGTGCGGTTGCCACCGGCGGCGGAGCGGACGGAGCGGACCAGTGGGCCGCGTCGACGTCCGCGTCCGATCGCGCTCGGGCGCACCTGTGCCATCCATTGTGGGGGATGGCTGAGATACGCACGCTACCTGTTCGCGGCCGCTCATCCCACACCGACGGTCCTTCTACGGCACTCCGCGCCGAGTTTCCGCGCACTCGTCCCCCCGCCGGCCCCGCCCCGGACCCCCGGTGCCGGCCCGGGCCCGGCCCCTGCGCACGCCGTGCACGGGCCGTCCGCGAGACCGGCCGTCAACCGGAAAGTGCGCGCCCATACGTGCGGCAACCGCGCTACATCCCGGTTTCTCGGGGCACTATGGCGGAGTGGCAGCCGCAAGGACACCCCAGGGCGCCACCGGGACCGGTGGGGCGAAGGGCTACAAGGGGAGGAACCGGGTGAGCGGTTCGGGCCGGGTGAACGGGTCCGTCCGCGCGATCGGCCGTGCCCTGCACCTGCCGTTCACCGGAACCGCCCGTGGCATCCGCAGGGCCACGCACGCGCACGGCGCGGGCGAGTCCGGGCTCGGCAAACTGATCGAACTGCACGCCGTGAACGGCGCGGGCGACGTGATGATCACCATCGCGCTCGCCTCGACCGTGTTCTTCTCGGTCCCCACCGACGAGGCCCGCGGCCGGGTGGCGCTCTACCTGGCCGTCACGATGGCCCCGTTCACGCTCCTCGCCCCGGTGATCGGCCCCCTCCTCGACAGGCTGCCGCACGGCCGCCGCGCGGCGATGGCGGGCGCGATGGCCGCGCGGGCGCTCCTCGCCCTGGTGCTGTCCGGCGCCGTCGTCAGCGGCAGTCTCGAACTGTATCCGGCGGCCCTCGGCGTGCTGGTGGCCTCGAAGGCGTACGGCGTGGTCAGGAGCGCCGTCGTGCCGCGCCTGCTGCCACCGCGCTTCTCGCTGGTCAAGGCCAACTCCCGGGTCACCCTGGGCGGCCTCCTGGCCACCGGTGTGGCCGCGCCGGTGGGCGGTGGCCTCCAGCTCCTCGGCCCGCGCTACCCGCTCTACGGCGCCTTCGTGATCTTCGTCGTGGGGACGTTCCTGTCGTTCTCGCTGCCCCCGAAGGTGGACTCGGCCAAGGGCGAGGACCGGGCGCTGCTCGCGGCCGACGAGGAGCACCTGCACGGCCCGCACATCCGTCCGGTCAAGCGCCCCGGCCTGCGGACGGTCGGCAGCGCGGTCACCCACGCCCTGGGCGCCAACGCGTCCCTGCGCTGGCTGTCCGGGTTCCTGACGTTCTTCCTGGCGTTCCTGCTGCGCGAGCACCCGCTGACCGGGCAGGGCGCGGCGGTGTCGCTGGGCATCGTGGCCGTCTCGGCGGGCGTCGGCAACGCGCTGGGCACCTCCGTGGGCGCGGCGCTGCGCTCACGCGCCCCGGAACTGATCATCGTGACCGTGGTCGCGGTCGTGCTGGGCGCGGCGATCACGGCGGCGGTCTTCTTCGGGGCGTTCCTGGTGGCCTGCCTGACGGCCGTCGCCGGCTTCTCGCAGGCGCTGTCCAAGCTGTCCCTGGACGCGCTGATCCAGCGGGACGTGCCCGAACTGGTGCGCACCTCGGCGTTCGCCCGCTCGGAGACGCTGTTGCAGATGTCGTGGGTGTTCGGGGGCGCGGTCGGCATCGTGATGCCGCTGAACGGCGCCCTGGGGCTGTCCGTGGCCGCCCTGGTCATCGCCGCCGGCTGGGCGGCCACCGCACGGAGCCTGATCGGCTCGGCCCGGCGCAAGGGGCCGCCCCGGACGAAGATCGCCTGACCTCGCCCCACCGCCCGCCGCGCCCGGCACCGCGCCGGTCCCGCCCGGTACAGCGTCCCGCCCCGCCCGGAAGCCGCCCGGCCGGGCGGGCGGGCCCGAGCCCGCGTGGCGTAACCCGCGGCCGCGCCGCACCCCACGTAGAAGGAGCGCCGGACGTGCCAGATAGCCTTCGCCCCATGACCTCGATGCGATCCGTTGTGCGACGCCGCCGCGCCGTCGCCGCCGCCGGCGCCGTTTCCGCCGGACTGCTCGTCCTGTCGGCGTGTGACAAGCCGACCCCGCTGTCCACGATCACCGTCGGCTCCTCCTCGGTCAGCTCGGAGGCCACCTGCGGCGGTGAGGACGGCGTCCTCAAGGCCGCGGAGCTGACGAAGTGCCTGGCCGACAAGGACATCAAGTCCATCACCGTCGACCCGGACGAGACCGTCCGCTTCGGCGTCGACCCGGAGGTCGCCGACCAGCGCTGGACGATCCTGATGAACGGTCAGCCGCTCACCGAGGACAGCACCAAGACCTACCGCACCATCCCGGGCAGCGTCTTCTTCAACGCCCAGTACGGCGCCCAGGGCGACTCGACCCTGGTCTCCATCAAGGCGGGCGACGGCAAGAAGGACAGCCAGGCGGTCACCGGCCTGTGGTCGTTCAAGCTGAAGAAGGACGACTGACCACGTCCTCCGTCCGCGTCCTCGTGGCCACCGCGGTCCCCGCCGAACGGGACGCGGTGGCACGGGCCCTGCCGGAGCCCGGCCGCCCGGTGCACGGGCCGGGTGCGACCCTGCACCGCACCGGCGCGGCGTACGACCTCCTCGCGGCCGGCGTCGGCCCCGCCCTCGCCGCCGCGTCCGTCTCCGCCGCCCTCACCGCCGCCGCCCTGGAGAGCACGCCGTACGGCCTCGTCGTCTCGGCCGGCATCGGCGGCGGGTTCCTCCCCGAGGCGCCCGTCGGCTCCCTGGTCGTCGCCGACGCGATCACCGCCGCCGACCTGGGCGCGGAGACCGCCGAGGGCTTCCTGCCGGTGACCGAGCTGGGCTTCGGCACCGTCACCCACCATCCGCCGAAGTCCCTCGTGCGGCAGGTCGCGACCGCCACCGGGGCGCGCACCGGCACCGTCCTGACCGTCTCCACGGTCACCGGCACCGCCGCCCGGGCCGCCGCGCTGCGGGCCCGCCACCCGCGGGCCCTCGCCGAGGCCATGGAGGGCTTCGGCGTCGCCGAGGCCGCCGTCGCGCACGGCGTGCCCGTGCTGGAGGTCCGCGCGGTCTCCAACCCGGTGGGCCCGCGCGACCGCGCCGCCTGGCGCATCGGCGAGGCGCTGGCCGCCCTGACGACGGCCTTCGGGAAGCTCGCACCCGTCCTGGAGAGTTGGAACCCACATGACCGGTGACCCCTTGCAGATCGCGTACTCCCCCTGCCCGAACGACACCTTCGTCTTCGACGCCCTGGCCCACGGCCGCGTCCCCGGCGCGCCCGCGCTCGACGTGACGTTCGCGGACATCGACCTCACCAACGGCATGGCCGAGCGCGGCGAGCACGACGTGCTCAAGGTGTCGTACGCCGTGCTGCCGTACGTCCTCGACGACTACGCGCTGCTGCCCTGCGGGGGCGCGCTGGGGCGGGGGTGCGGGCCGCTGGTGCTGACCCGGGAGGCCGGGGGCGCGGGCGCCTCGCCCGCCGCCGGGGCCGCGGGGCTGACCGGCCGGACCGTGGCCGTGCCGAGCGAGCGGTCGACGGCGTACCTGCTGTTCCGGCTGTGGGCGGCCGACATGGTGCCCGGCGGGGTCGGCGAGATCGCCGTCATGCCCTTCCACGAGATCATGCCGGCCGTGCGGGACGGGAAGGTCGACGCGGGCCTGGTCATCCACGAGGCACGCTTCACCTATCAGAACTACGGACTGCACAAACTCGCGGACATGGGCGAGCACTGGGAGTCCACCACCGGGCTGCCGATCCCGCTCGGCGCCATCATCGCGAAGCGGTCGCTCGGCGCCGCGGCCCTGACCGGCCTCGCCGACTCCATCCGCGCCTCGGTGCGCGCCGCCTGGGACGACCCCGGGGCATCGCGCCCGTACGTCATGGAACACGCCCAGGAAATGGACCCGGCCGTCGCCGACCAGCACATCGGGCTGTACGTCAACGAGTTCACGGCCGACCTCGGCGAGGACGGCTACGCGGCCGTACGCGGACTCCTCACGCGTGCGGCGGCCGAGGGGCTGGTGCCGCCCCTCGGCCCGCGGTCACTCGATTTCCCGTGAACGGGTCGACGCCTTCCGGTCACACGTCCAACTGGTCGGCGACGGCGCGCAGCAGACCCGCGATCTGCTTGCCGGAGTTCTTCTCGGGGTAACGGCCCTTCTCCAGCATCGGCGTGATGTTCTCGAGGAGGGTCGTCAAATCCTGGACGATGGAAGCGAGTTCGTCCGGCTTCTTGCGCTGGGCCGCCGCGACCGAGGGCGTCGGATCGAGGACCACGACCGAGAGCGCCTGGTCACCGCGCTGTCCGGCCACGACGCCGAACTCCACGCGCTGGCCCGGCTTGAGTGTCTCGACTCCGGCGGGGAGGACCGAGGAATGGACGAAGACGTCACCGCCGTCGTCACGGGAGAGAAAGCCGAAGCCCTTCTCACTGTTGAACCACTTGACCTTGCCGGTGGGCACGTCTGTCCTCGTCCTCGTACTCGTCGGGAAAATTGCAGGGGAAACGGCTCTTGACAACACCGCGGCGGGTCGACCTCGACCCGCCGCTACCAAGGCTAATGGTCTTCGCCCGGGTGACAAGACGTCTCCCGGTTGTTCCTTCGCGCTGGGAACTACCCTGGTCGGGTGCGTGACAAAACCCAAACGAATTCCGCCGCTCCCGGTGACCGACTGATCCGTGCCGGTGCCATCGTGTTCTTCATCGGCGCCGTGGCCACACTGGTCACCGTGGCCCCGCTGTTCCTCGGCACGACGCCGTTTCCGACCTACATGTTCGTTCTGAGCATGCTCATGGGCGTCGGGTTCCTGATCGCGGGCGCGGGAGTGCTGCGGTCCGTCGCCGCCGGGCGCCGGCAGGCGCGCGGGGCGCGGTAGCCGACGGGGCGCGGCGGACTCCGGGCGCGGCGGACTCCGGTCAGGCCGCTCCGGCGGCCACGTGTGCGGTGAGCCAGGCCGGGAAGTGCGTCAGGTCCGGCAGGACCACGTCGGCGCCCGCCTCACGCAGGTCGTCCGCGCCGCACGGGCCCGTCGGGACGGCCACCGACAGCGCGCCGGCGGTACGGGCGCCGCGGACGTCTCCGACGTGGTCGCCCACGTAGACGCCGGCGCCGTGCTCGCGCAGCGCCACCGCCTTCTGCTCCGCCCACAGGTTGCCGACGACGGCGTCCGCCTCGATGCCCAGGTGCGTCAGGTGGAGCTCGGCGTTCGGCTCCCACTTCGCGGTGACCACGATCGCCCGGCCGCCCGCCGCCCGCACCGCCTCGACCGCCTCCCGTGCGCCGGGCATCGCGGACGTGCGGGTGACGGCGTACTCCGGGTAGATCTCCCGGTACAGATCGGCCATCACCGCGACCCGCTCGGCCGGGAACCACTGGGCCATCTCGTCCTCCAGCGGCGGCCCCAGCCTCGTCACCACCAGATCCGCGTCGATGTACGTCCCGCTGCGGGCGGCCAGTTCCACATAGGCGGCGTGGATGCCCGGCCGGGAGTCGATGAGGGTCATGTCGAGATCGAACCCGACGACGGGAGCGACGGAGCGCGGGGAAGTCATGCCCCCATTCTGCCGAGCTCCCGCAAGGCCGCGGCGTCGCGGCCCACGCGGGGTCACGGCGTCACGGGCCCCGCTCGGGCGAGGCCGGGAGGGGCACCCCGCAGCGCCGACCGCGCGGCCCGGCCCGGCGGCACCGGCCCCGGCCCGCCCTCGGCGTGCGGCCCGCCGGCCGGTCCGCCACCCGGTCCGCTACCTGGTCCGCTGGGACCGCCACACCAGGAACAGGGCCGAGGCCAGGGCCGCGCCGCGGAGGACCCACGGCCACGTCTCGGCCAGTGCCTCGTTCATGTGGCCCTCGGGGATCGGGGCCCCCCAGCGGCCGGCCGTGCGGCCCCAGAGCCAGACGACGCCCGCCGTGACGGCGAGGCCGGGGAGGACCACGACCGCCCACTTGGTCTCGCGGTCGGACAGCCGCCGGGAGACGTAGGCGATGGCCCAGCCGACGGGCAGCAGGATCCATTCCCCGGTCACCGTGCCCGCCACCAGGCAGGCGGCGGCCAGGAGCAGCAGCGGGTTGGTCCAGCGGCCGCCGCGCGGCGCCGGAAGGAAGCGGCGACGGCGGGCGGCGGGCTCCCCCGGGCCGGACTCCGGTGCCGGCGCCGGGGGTGCCTTCTGCTTCGCCGACGGAGGCGGCGGCGGCGGCTTCAGCATGTCCGCGATCTCCACCCCGCCGACGAACCCCGGCACCTCCTCCCCCAGCCCGAACGGGGTCGTCTCCCGGCGCCACCAGTCCGGGGTCTCCCCGACACCACCCAGTTCGTGCGCGCCCGCGCGGTGCGGCGGCGAGGGGACGTCCGGGGAGGCGGCGGGCGCGTCGGGGCGCGGCCGGGGGCGGGGCACGACGCGCCGCAGCCCTTTGGGCCGGCGTCCGGCGGCGTCCGGCGGTTCCTGCTGCCGCTGGACGGGCACCGCGGCGGGCGGGGCCTGCGGGGCGGCGTCGCCGCGGGTGCCGCCGACCGCCGAGACGACCTCTTCGGGGCTGCCGAGCCGGTCGAGGATGCGGCGGACGGCGGCCGGGCTGTCGACGGGCGCCTTGGCGCGGCGCCGGTCGATCTCGTTGCGCAGTTCGGACACGAGCCGCATGCGCGTGGCCGACGACAACTGCCGCTGCTGCGCCACGTCGCCGACGCGGCTCAGATACTCGTAGACGACCTGATCGCTTTCGATACCCACGAAGTCCCCTCCGGGGCCGGTGCCTTGGATACCCCGCGACACGACGTTAGCGCAGCGTGGCCGCCGCCCCGCCGTTCATGACGGCGGGCGGCGGCGGGAGTTCGGCGCCTGCGGGCGGCGGCGGTCGCCGCGGTCGCCGCACCCGCGGCGGACGTTCCGCGGCTCCGCGGTCACCGGGGAATTGTTCCGTTCGTCCGCCACCCGCCCGCCGCACGGGTTCCCGGCCCCGGCGGCGCCCTCTCCCCGGGCCCGCCACCCGCTACCGTGGAGCGGATGAGCAGCGACGAGAAGCCCTCGGCCCCGCGTTCCCTCGCGGAGGCGCTCCGCGCCCGGGACGACGCGTCCCTGGCCGCGCTCCTGCGCGCCCGCCCCGACCTCGTCACGCCGGTCCCCACCGACCTCACCCAGCTCGCCACCCGCGCCGGGACCCGTGCCTCGGTGGTGCGGGCCCTGGAGCGGCTGGACCGGTTCACGCTCCAGACGGCGGAGGCGCTGGCCGTGGCGGCGGAACCGGCGGCGTACGAGGAGTTGCTGGGGCTGATGGCCGGGGACGAGCGGGACGCGGTCGTCGGGGCCGCCCTTCCCGGGGCGGTGGCCGTGCTGCGGGAGCAGGCCCTGGTCTGGGGCGACGACGACCGGCTCCGGCTGGTCCGCACCGCCCGCGAGCTGCTCGCCCCGTCCCCGCAGCACCCTTCGCCGACCGGGCTCGGCCCGTCCGTGCGGGAGGCCACCGCGGGCATGTCGCCGGGCCGGATCCAGGAGATCGTGACGGCCGCCGGGCTGCCGTCCACCCATGACCCCGTCTCCGCGGCCACCGCGCTGGCCGGCCTGTTCGGCGACCGCCGGAGGATGGACGCGCTGCTCGCCGGGGCTCCCGCCGAGTCCCTCGACGTGCTGGACCGGCTGGTGTGGGGGCCGCCGTACGGGCAGGTCACCGCCGAGCCGGGGGCCCGGCTGCGCTGGCTGCTGGACCGGGGGCTGCTGCTGCCGACCTCGCCCGGCACGGTCGTCCTGCCGCGCGAGGTGGCCCTGCACCTGCGGGCCGGCCGCGCGCACCGCACGCCCGAGCCGGTGCCGCCCGCCGTCGAGCCGGCCGCGACGCACCGTCCGCAGATGGTGGACGCGGCCGCGGCGGGGCAGGCGTACACCGCGCTGGCGACCGTCGAGGAGCTGCTGAAGGAGTGGGACGAGGGCGGCCCCGCGGTGCTGCGCGCGGGCGGACTGAGCCTGCGGGACCTGAAGCGGACGGCCGTCGCCCTGGACGTGTCGGAGCCGATGGCCGCGTTCTGGGTCGAGCTGGCGTACGCCGCCGGGCTGATCGCCTCCGACGGCGAGGCCGACGAGCGGTACGCGGCCACCCCGGCCTACGACGAGTGGCTGGAGCGTCCGGCCGCCGAGCGCTGGGTCCGGCTGGCGGAGGCCTGGCTGGCGGGGACCCGGACGCCGGGACTGGTCGGCGGGCGGGACGCGAAGGAGCGGACGCTGTCGGCGCTCGGGCCGGGCCTGGACCGCTCGGCCGCGCCGGAGGTACGCCGCCGGGTGCTGGCGCTGCTGGCCGGGCTCGCGGAGGGCACCGCGCCGACCGCCGAGTCGGTGCTCGCCCGGCTGAGCTGGGAGCGCCCCCTGCGCGGACCCCAGCGCGAGGACGACCTGCGCGCCCGGCTGGCCGGCTGGACCCTGTCGGAGGCGGAGCTGCTGGGCGTCACGGGCCGGGGCGCCCTGTCGTCCCAGGGCCGGGCCCTCCTCGGCCCGGCGGCGGACCGGCCGGCGGTCCGACGGGACGAGGCGCCTCCCGCGGCCGGGGGCGCGGACTCCGCAGCGGGCCCCGGCGACAGGCTTCCCTTCCCCCACCACAGCGCGGCCCCGGCCGCGACGCCCCTCGCCCCCGGTCCTCTCCCGGCCGCCGAGCAGGCCGTCGCCTCCGCCGCCGCCGTCCGGCTGCTGGCGCCGCTGCTTCCCGAGCCGCTGGACCACGTGCTGCTCCAGGCGGACCTGACCGCGGTGGCACCGGGCCCGCTGCACCGGCCGCTCGCCGACATGCTGGGCGTGCTGGCCGACGTCGAGTCGAAGGGCGGGGCGACCGTCTACCGCTTCACGCCCGGTTCCGTACGCCGTGCTCTGGACGCCGGCCGTACCGCCTCCGACCTGCACGCCTTCCTCGCGGAGCACTCCCGTACGCCGGTTCCGCAGCCGTTGGCGTACCTGATCGACGACGTGGCGCGCCGGCACGGGCATCTCCGGGTGGGCGCGGCCTCGGCGTACGTCCGCTGCGACGACGACGCGATGCTGAACGAGATCCTCGCCGACAAGCGCGCCGTCGCCCTGCGGCTGCGCCGTCTCGCGCCGACCGTGCTGGCGGCCGGGGCCGCCCCGGCGGCCCTCCTCGACGGGCTGCGGGCGATGGGGTTCGCGCCGGCCGCCGAGTCGGCGGAGGGCGACGTCCTGATCACCCGCGCCGACGCCCACCGCAGCCCGCCCCGCACCGCCCCGGAACCGGTGCCGGAGGGTCCGCCCGTCCCCGACGACACCCTGCTGTCGGCCGCGATCCGGGCGATCCGCGCCGGCGACCTGGCGTCCACGGCCCCCCGCAAGCCGGCCGACGACGACGCGGCACAGGCGCCCGGCGCGCTGCCCCGCACCTCGCCCGCGGAGACCCTCGCCACCGTGCAGGCCGCCGTCCTCACCGGCGAGGCCGTGTGGATCGGCTACGTCAACGCCGAGGGGGCCGCCAGCCAGCGCGTCATCGCACCGGTCCGGGTGGAGGGCGGTTTCGTGACGGCGTACGACCACACGGCGGACGAGGTCAGGACGTACCCGCTGCACCGGATCACGGGAGTGGCGGAGCTGGCGGACGACGAGGCGTAGCCGGGTAGCGACGCAGGGCCGCCGCGCCGTCGGGGACGAACGTGCGGCGCCCTGCCATGTCCCACAGCTCGCTCTCGGTGACCCAGGCGTACCAGTCGATCTCGGCCGGGTCGGGGGTGAGGCCGCCGGTGACGACGGCTTCGTGGACGCCGAGCCGGTACGGGCTGATCGCTCCCCGGCACAGGAACCTGAACAGGGGCCGGACCGGCGCCCGCACGCCGAGTTCCTCGGCGAGTTCGCGGGCGGCGGCCCGCTCGTAGGACTCGCCGGGCTCGACGGCTCCGCCGATCAGCCAGTTGTGGCAGCCGGGGAAGCGGGACACGGTCTCCGGCCGCCGGTGCACCAGGAACCGGCCGTGCGCGTCCCGGCAGACGGTCGTGGCGACGCGGTGCAGCCAGTGGCGGGCGACGGCCTCGCCGCGGTCCACCACCCCGATCACCCGATCCTGTTCGTCCACCCGTTCGACCCGCTCGCCCGTGGCTGTCATGAAGGCCACTCCGGCGCACCCCCGCCCCCGTCGTGGCCGGTAGGGCACACTGGACGTTTGGCCGCGTGCCACGGCCGCGAAGGGAAGGGTGCCGCGCGTGAATGGTCCACTCATCGTCCAGTCGGACAAGACCCTGCTCCTGGAGGTCGACCACGAGCGGGCCGACGCGTGCCGTCGGGCCATCGCGCCGTTCGCGGAGCTGGAGCGAGCGCCCGAGCACATCCACACCTACCGGCTGACCCCGCTGGGCCTGTGGAACGCGCGCGCCGCCGGGCACGACGCCGAGCAGGTGGTGGACGCGCTCGTGGAGTTCAGCCGGTACCCGGTGCCGCACGCGCTGCTGGTGGACATCGCCGAGACGATGGACCGCTACGGGCGGCTGACGCTCAGCAAGCACCCCGCGCACGGTCTCGTGCTGACCACCACGGACCGGCCGGTCCTGGAGGAGATCCTGCGGTCCAAGCGGGTCGCCCCGCTGGTCGGGGCCCGGATCGACCCCGACACGGTCGCCGTGCACCCCTCCGAGCGCGGGCAGATCAAGCAGACGCTGCTGAAGCTGGGCTGGCCCGCCGAGGACCTCGCCGGGTACGTCGACGGCGAGGCGCACCCGATCGAGCTGGCCGAGGACGGCTGGGCGCTGCGGCCCTACCAGAAGCAGGCCGTGGAGAACTTCTGGCACGGCGGGTCCGGGGTCGTCGTCCTGCCCTGCGGCGCCGGCAAGACGCTGGTCGGGGCCGGGGCGATGGCGCAGGCCAAGTCGACCACGCTGATCCTGGTCACCAACACCGTCTCCGCCCGGCAGTGGAAGCACGAGCTGATCAAGCGGACGTCGCTGACCGAGGAGGAGATCGGCGAGTACAGCGGGACGCGCAAGGAGATCCGCCCCGTCACCATCGCCACCTACCAGGTGCTGACGACCAGGCGGAAGGGCGTCTACCCGCACCTGGAGCTGTTCGACTCCCGTGACTGGGGGCTGATCGTCTACGACGAGGTGCACCTGCTGCCGGCGCCGGTCTTCAAGTTCACCGCCGACCTCCAGGCGCGGCGCCGGCTGGGCCTGACGGCCACGCTGGTGCGCGAGGACGGCCGCGAGTCGGACGTGTTCTCCCTCATCGGGCCGAAGCGGTTCGACGCTCCGTGGAAGGAGATCGAGGCGCAGGGCTACATCGCGCCCGCGGACTGCGTCGAGGTCCGGGTGAACCTGACGGACTCCGAGCGGCTCGCGTACGCGACCGCCGAGGCCGAGGAGAAGTACCGCTTCTGCGCCACCACCGAGACCAAGCGGAAGGTGACGGAGGCGATCGTGCGGCGGTTCGCCGGGCAGCAGATCCTCGTCATCGGGCAGTACATCGACCAGCTCGACGAGCTGGGGGAGCACCTGGACGCGCCGGTCATCAAGGGCGAGACGTCCAACGCCCAGCGCGAGAAGCTGTTCGAGTCGTTCCGGCAGGGCGAGATCAGCGTGCTGGTGGTGTCGAAGGTCGCGAACTTCTCGATCGACCTGCCCGAGGCGACGGTCGCCATCCAGGTGTCGGGCACCTTCGGCTCGCGCCAGGAGGAGGCGCAGCGGCTGGGGCGGGTGCTGCGGCCGAAGGCGGACGGCCACCAGGCGCACTTCTACTCGGTCGTCGCCCGCGACACGCTCGACCAGGACTTCGCCGCCCACCGGCAGCGCTTCCTCGCCGAGCAGGGCTACGCCTACCGGATCATGGACGCGGACGAACTGCTGGCGGAGGACGCCTGAGCGGGAGCGGGGACCACGGCGCGGGCGGAGGACGCCCGACCGGGGCGGGGCCTACGGCGCGGGCAGGGTGAACACCAGGAACAGCACGGTCAGCGGCGGCAGCAGCGACGCGGCGGCCAGACAGGCGCGCACGGCCGACCAGCGGCGCTTCCAGGGCAGGGCCCAGGCGGAGACGAAGGCGGCCAGGGTGACCGGTCCGCCGAATTCGAGGATGCCGTAGATCAGCGCCAGGGACGTGTTCAGCGCCGACGAGCAGTCGTCGGGACCGCAGCTGTCGGTCGCCATCGCCGAGAGGCCGCCCAGGAACAGGGCCGCCGGCCCCAGGAAGACCAGCAGAACGGTCGCGACGAGCGGGGCCACCCAGGCATGGCGGTCCTGGTCGGCGGGGACCGGGACGAGGGTCGCGTGCGGTGCCGGATACGCGGGGTGCGGTGTCGTCATGCCCCGAGTGAACCGCCGGGAGGTGCGGGCGGGCATCGGCGCGGGTACTCAGCCGGGCGCCGCGCGTACTCAGTCGCGTGGCGGTACCGGCGGGGGCTCCCGGCGGCGGACGCCCACCTCCTCGCCGTACTCGCCGAGGATCACCACGTCGAAGGCCGCGCCCGCGAAGACGCGTACCGCGTGCAGGGCGTCGCCCAGACGGTGGTGGTGAGGGGTGCCGGAGACGGAGGTCGCGCCGGACGGGCGGCCCGGGGCGGGGGCTGGATTGAAGGTCGCTGCGCTCATGCCTCCATGGTGCGATCGCGGACATAAGGGCGGCATCGGTCTGGGGAGCCACTTCGGGTGGACTTTCCGTCCACCCCCGGGCGGAGCGGTTCCTCCGGGGAGAGAGGGCCCCGTCCCCTAGGGGACGGAAGGCGGAAGGGAAGAGGGGAAGGCGGACGGCGGACAGGCGACAGGCTGGCGGGCAGGACGGAGGCCGGGCGGAAACCCGTTGGCTTCACGGGGCTCCCAGGTCCTAGAATCTCCGCTCTTGCCCGCCTCCCCAGGGAGCGCCGCCGCCCGGACGGAAACCGGACGGCTTCCCCGCAGTCACCCCTTTCCGCAGGCCCGGAGGCACCCCCTTGTCCACACCCGTGTCCGCCGCCGACCCGCTCCTCCGCGAGCGCTCCCACCTCGCCGCCTCCCGCGCCGCGCTGCGCGCCATGCGCGAGGACGTGCAGTCCCTCGACATCAGCGACGTCACCGCCAACTGGGTCAACGCACAGATCCTGGAGCGCCAGATCGCGGACCGCGTCAAGGCGCTCGCCGACCTCAGCGACACCCCGCTGTTCTTCGGCCGGCTGGACTACCTCCACGCCCCCGGCGCCGAGCGGGCCGAGGGTGCGGAAGGGGAACGCTTCTACATCGGGCGCCGGCACGTCCACGACCACGACGGCGACCCGATGGTCATCGACTGGCGCGCGCCGGTCTCGCAGCCGTTCTACCGGGCCTCCAGGAAGGACCCGATGGACGTCGGCCTCCGGCGCCGCTTCGGCTACACCGGGGGCGACCTCACCGCGTACGAGGACGAGCACCTCTCGGACCCGGCCGAGGCGGCCACCACCAGCAAGCTGCTCCAGCGGGAGATCGAACGGCCGCGTGTCGGCCCGATGCGCGACATCGTCGCCACCATCCAGCCCGAGCAGGACGAGATCGTCCGCAGCGGACTGGGCGGCTCGGTGTGCGTGCAGGGCGGCCCCGGCACCGGGAAGACGGCCGTCGGCCTGCACCGGGTGGCGTACCTGCTGTACGCGCACCGCGAGCGGCTGGCCCGCACCGGCACGCTGGTCATCGGCCCGAACCGGTCCTTCCTCAGCTACATCGAGCAGGTGTTGCCCGCCCTGGGCGAGCTGACGGTCCGCCAGGCCACCGTCGACGACCTCGTCGCGCAGGTGGAGGTGCGGGGCACGGACGAGGCCCCCGCGGCGATCGTCAAGGGCGACGCGAGGATGGCCGAGGTGCTGCGGCGGGCGCTGTACTCCCACGTCACCCTGCCGACCGAGCCGGTCGTCGTCGTCCGCGGATCGCGCCGCTGGCGGGTCCCGGCGTACGAACTGGACCAGATCGTCCGCGAGTTGCTCGACCGCGGCATCCGCTACGGCGCCGCCCGCGACGCCCTCCCGCAGCGCGTCGCGCACGCCGTGCTGGTGCAGATGGAGCGGGCCGGAGAGGCGCCCGACGACCGGGTGCAGGACGCCGTGGCCCGCAACAGCGCCGTCAAGGCCGCCGTGAAGGCCGTCTGGCCGCCCGTCGACCCGGCGAAGCTGGTGCTGCGGCTGCTCACGGACGCGGAGTTCCTCGCGGAGCACGCGGAGGGGATCCTGACCGAGGAGGAGCGCACAACGATCCTGTGGGCGAAGCCGGTGCGGTCGGTGAGGTCGGCCAGGTGGTCCGCCGCGGACGCGGTGCTGATCGACGAGGCCGGCGACCTCGTGGAGCGCACGCACTCCCTGGGCCATGTCGTCCTCGACGAGGCGCAGGACCTGTCCCCCATGCAGTACCGCGCGGTCGGCCGCCGCTGCACCACGGGCAGCGCGACCGTCCTGGGCGACCTGGCGCAGGGCACCACGCCCTGGGCGACGCGCAGTTGGGAGGAGGCCCTCGCGCACCTCGGCAAGGCCGACGCGGTGATCGAGGAACTGACGGCCGGCTTCCGCGTTCCGACGGACGTCATCGCCTACGCCTCCCGGCTGCTGCCCCACATCGCGCCGGGCCTGACGCCGGTCGCCTCCGTCCGGGAGAACGCCGGCTCCTTCGAGATCCGCGCGGTGTCCGACGACGGGGACGTCGTCGCCGCCTGCGAGGAGTCGCTCCGCAACGAGGGGTCGACGGGCCTCATCGCGGCCGACGTCCGCGTGCCCGCGCTGGCGGAGGCCCTCGGGGCGGCGGGGATCCCCTTCCTGGCCCCGGGCGAGGAGACCACCCGGGAGACCCGCCTGACCCTGGTCCCGGCCTCCCTGGCCAAGGGCCTGGAGTACGACCACGTCGTCCTGGACGAGCCGAGCGCGGTGGTGGACGCCGAGCCGGACGAACGGACGGGACTGCGACGCCTGTACGTGGCGCTGACCCGAGCCGTCTCGGGGCTGGTGGTCACCCACGCCACCGGCCTGCCGCCCCAACTGGCCGACCGGTAGAAGCCTTTCCGGCAGGAGCCGCCCGCCGCCGCCCGGGTGACCCGGGCGGCCGGACACCCTCGCCTCACCCCTCGTCCAGCACCCGCCGCCACTCCTCCACGGCCCCCGCCGACACCGGCCCCCGCCAGCCGTCCGGCCGGGCCGCCCCGCCGATGTGGAACGCGCCGACGCCCGCCGCCCGCAGCGCCGGCACGTGGTCGAGCCGCAGCCCTCCCCCCGCCAGGACCTCCTGCTCGTACCCCTGCTCCCCCCGCCGGCCCGCCTCCGCGACCAGCACGGGCAACCCGTCGTCGACGCCCGCGGCCGATCCGGCCGTGAGGTAGGTGTCGAGTCCGGGCAGCCCCTCGCACTGCTTGCGCAGGGCGTCCCGGTCGGCTGTGTGGTCGATGGCCCGGTGGAACGTCCACGGGCAGCCGTCCAGTTCCGCGACCACCCGCTCGACTGCGGCCAGGTCCACGCCGCCCTCCGCGTCGAGGAAGCCGAGCACGAACTGGTCCGCCCCCTCCGCCCGCAGCGTTCCGGCGGCCCGGACGAGCCGCCCGACGTCCCCGGCGGCGAACCCGTCGGTCAGACGCAGCATGACGCGCAGGTCGATGTCGACGGCGGCCCGGACGGCGGCGAACGTCGCGGCGGGCGGGGTGAGCCCGTCGGCGGCGATGTCGGTGACCACTTCGAGGCGGTCGGCGCCTCCGGCCCGGGCGGCGACCGCGTCCCGCGCGTCGAGGGCGATCACCTCCAGGACTGCACGCTTGCTCATGGGACCCCATTCATCGACGGCTCTACAGGTCTAGTCCAATTCCAGAGTACGCCTGCGGGCCGCCGCGCTCACCCCCGCGTCCCCGGCCGGGCCGGGCGAGAATGACGGCATGGCCGACCGTCCCGCACCCGACCGCCCCCGCGCCGGAGACACCGCCCCGCAAGCCCTGCGCGCCCGCTTCCGCCGCACCCTCGAAGCCGCCCGCGCCCCGGCCTTTGCCGCCGGCCCGGACCCCCTGCCCTACGCCGACGACCTCCTCCGCCGCTGGCAGGAGCCGCAGCGCCGCTACCACACGCTCACCCACCTCACCGCGGTCCTCGACCGGATCGACACGCTCCAGGAGTACGCCGACGACCCGGACGTCGTCCGCCTGGCCGCCTGGTTCCACGACGCCGTCCACCTCCCCGACCGCTCCGAGAACGAGGACCGCTCCGCCCGCCTCGCCGAGCTCGCGCTCCCCGAGGCCGGACTGTCGCGGGCGAAGACCGCCGAGGTGGCCCGCCTGGTCCGGCTGACCGTCACCCACGACCCGGCCGACGACGACCGCGACGGCCGGGTGCTGTGCGACGCCGACCTCGCGATCCTCGCCGCGCCGCCGTCGGCGTACGCCGCCTACACGGCCGAGATCCGCGAGGAGTACCACTTCGTGCCCAGCGACGCCTTCCGCGAGGGCCGGGCCGCCGTACTGCGCCATCTCCTCGGCCTGCCCCGGCTGTTCCGCACCCCGTACGGGGCGCGGGAGTGGGAGGCGACCGCCCGGTACAACATGCGCGCGGAGCTGGACATGCTGTCGGTCTGAGCCCCGCACCCGCCTACCCTGCACGTCATGCGCGCATGGGGCGGGGATCAGGTGACGGAGGCCGTCGCGGGCAGCGTGGAGCTGCTGCGGACGGTGACGGACGAGGACTGGACCGGTGTGAGGGCCGGCCGGCTGGAGTGGACCTGCCGGCGGACGGCGGAACACGTGGCGAGCGATCTCATCGCCTACGCCGGGCAGTTGGCGGGCCGGGCGCAGACGGCGTACGTGCCCTTCGAGATCGCCTTCGACGAGGGCACCGACCAGGCGGGCGTCCTGGACGTCGTCGAGACCACCGGCGCCCTGCTCGCCGCCACCGTCCGCACCGCCCCGCCCCGGGTCCGCGCCTTCCACCCCTACCCCTTCCGCAGTGCGAACCGCGAGGGCTTCGCCGCGATGGGCATCACCGAGGTCCTCCTGCACACCCACGACATCGCCGAGGGCCTGGGCCTGGCGTACGAGCCGCCCGCCGGGCTGTGCGAGGCCGTCCTCAGCCGGATCTTCCCGCACGTCCGGCCGGGCCCCGAGCCCTGGCCGACCCTGCTGTGGGCCACCGGCCGCGGCGAACTGCCCGGCCGCGCCCCGGTCACCGGCTGGTGCTGGAACAACAACCTGGTCCTGCCCGCCGAACGCCTCACCCTCGAAGGCGTCACCCCGGCGGCCGCCGCCGACCTGGTCGCGGGTGGCGACGGCGGTTTCGGCTGGCTCGGCGACGCGCCCTACGAGGGCACCCGCGAGGTCGCCGCCGGCCTGCTGAAGGCGTACGACGCGGGGGTGCACCGGCCCGAGTTCGGGGTGTTCGTCCTCGTCCGGCGGGCGGACGGCCGGGCCGTCGGCAGCCTGGGCTTCCACGGGATGCCCGACGAGGAGGGCCGCACCGAGATCGGCTACGACCTCGTGGAGCCCGCCCGCGGCCACGGCTACGCCACCGAGGCGGTCGACGCCCTCGCGCAGTGGGCGCTCGCGCGGGACGACGTGGGCCTGCTGTACGCGGCGGTGGAGGAGGCGAACACCCCCTCGCAGGCCGTGCTGACCCGCGCCGGGTTCGTCCGGGCCGACGTGGCGCGGGAGTCCCTCCTGGAGGGCGACACGCTACGGCTGTACACGCGCCGCGCCCCGCGGGCCTCCGGGCCGGCCCATCGCTAGGGCAGGCTGCGCCCCTTGGGCCGTCGCAGTCCGGCCGCCGTCAGCAGCCGGACCACCTCGCGGCTGCTGACCCGCACCGCGCCGGCCGCGACCACGTCGGGGTACCGGTGCGAGGGGATGTCGTAGTGGTCGCGTTCGAAGGCCCGCCGCGGCACGCCCAACCCGTCGGCGAACGCGTGCAGTTCGTCGAAGGACACGTCGCTGACGAGGTGGGACCACATCCGTCCGTGGCCGGGCCAGTCCGGCGGATCGACGTAGATCGTCACGCGCGCCTCACGAGGCCCGGCCGGACGCCGACCCCAGCGCCCCGACCGCCGCGACCTTCACCCCCGCCCGGTGGCACACCCAGTGCGGGTCGGGCCCCAGTTCGGGCTCGACCTCCAGGGCGTGCGGGTCGCCCGAGCCGCACACCGGGCAGATCGGCCAGCGGCCGTGGCGCTCCAGCAGGGCGTCCTGCACGTCCTGCGCCACCAGTCCGGCCACGAAGGCCACGCCGTCCGGCCACTGCTCGACCCACCAGCGCCGCTGCGTCACGGACTCCTCGACCAGGGACACCACGTCCGCCGCGGCCACCTCGCCCGAGGCCAGGTCGGCGAGGACGAGGGCGCGCGCGGCGTGCAACGCCTGTTCCAGGGGGCTGATGCGGGGAGGGGAGGGGTCCATGCGTCCATTGTGCGCACTCTTGACCGTGACACGGAGCCGGAAATATTTTTCAGGGGTGCCCCAGGACGTGACGGAAATTTTCGGCGGCGCCCTCGCCGCCCGGGTCCGCGCGCTCGCCCCGTCCATGACCCGCTCGGTGCAGCGCGTCGCCGAGACCGTCGCGGGCGACCCCGCGGGCTGCGCGGCGCTCACCGTCACGCGCCTCGCGGAACGCACCGGCACCAGCGAGGCGACCGTCGTGCGCACCGCCCGGCTGCTCGGCTACCCCGGCTACCGCGACCTGCGGCTCGCCCTCGCCGGGCTCGCGGCGCAGCAGCAGTCCGGCCGCGCCCCCGCCATCACCACCGACATCGCGGTCGACGACCCGATCGCGGACGTCGTCGCCAAACTCGCCCACGACGAACGCCAGGCCCTCGCCGACACCGCCGCCGGTCTCGACACCGTGCAGCTCGGGGCGGCGGTGGCGGCGGTGGCCGCCGCCCGCCGGACGGACGTCTACGGTGTCGGCGCGTCCGGGCTCGTCGCCCAGGACCTCGTGCAGAAGCTGCTGCGGATAGGGCTCATGGCCCACGCCCACAGCGACCCGCACCTCGCGGTGACGAACGCGGTGCAGTTGCGGGCGGGGGACGTCGCCGTGGCGATCACGCACTCCGGGTCGACGCGGGACGTCGTCGAACCGCTGCGGGTCGCCTTCGAGCGGGGTGCCACGACCGTCGCCATCACCGGGCGGCCGGGCGGGGCGGTCGCGCAGTACGCGGATCAGGTGCTGACGACGTCGACGGCCCGGGAGAGCGAGCTGCGGCCCGCGGCGATGTCGTCCAGGACCGGCCAGCTGCTGGTGGTGGACTGCCTGTTCGTGGGGGTGGCGCAGCGCACGTACGACACCGCGGCACCGGCGCTGGCCGCGTCGTACGAGGCCCTGGCCCACCGGCACCGGTAGACCGTGGGGACACGTCGGCCGACCCGCGCCGGAGTCGGCCGTCCCGCGCCGGAGAGAAAGAGCCGCTGCCATGACCTCGACCCCCCGCCCCGACGACCTGCTCGCCCAGCTCGGATCGCTCACCACCGAGGCCTTCCGGCCCGAACTCGCCGAGATCGACCGGCTGCCCACCCTCGACATCGCCCGGCTCATGAACGGCGAGGACGCCCAGGTGGCCGCCGCCGTGGCCGCGCGGCTGCCCGAGATCGCGGCCGCCGTCGACGCGATCGCCGCGCGGATGGAGCGCGGCGGCCGTCTGGTGTACGCCGGGGCGGGAACGGCCGGGCGGCTCGGCGTGCTGGACGCGTCCGAGTGTCCGCCGACCTTCAACGCGGCCCCCGGCCAGGTCGTGGGACTCGTCGCGGGCGGGCCGCCGGCGATGGTGACCTCCGTCGAGGGCGCCGAGGACTCGCGGGAGCTGGCGCGGGCGGATCTGGCCGGCCTCGCGCTGGCCGCCGGGGACACGGTGGTCGGGATCTCCGCCTCGGGGCGCACCCCGTACGCGATCGGCGCGGTGGAGTACGCGCGCTCGGCCGGCGCGCTGACCGTCGGGCTGGCCTGCAACCCGGGCAGTGCGCTGGCCGCGGCCGCCGAGCACGGCATCGAGGTGGTCGTCGGGCCCGAGCTGCTCACCGGGTCGACCCGGCTGAAGGCGGGCACCGCGCAGAAGCTGGTGCTGAACATGCTGTCGACGATCACGATGATCCGGCTGGGCAAGACGTACGGGAACCTGATGGTCGACGTACGGGCCTCGAACGAGAAGCTGCGGGCCCGCTCGCGGCGGATCGTCTCGCTGGCGACGGGCGCGGACGACGCGGAGATCGAGCGGGCCCTCGACGTCACCGGCGGCGAGGTGAAGAACGCGATCCTCGTGCTGCTCGCCGGGGTCGACGGGCCGTCGGCCACCCGCCTTCTGGAGGAGTCCGGCGGCCATCTGCGTGCCGCGCTCGCCGCCGCGCGCTCCTGACCCGCACGCTCAGCAGGTGCCTACCGATGACCGTGCCACCGCCGCCGCGCTCCTGCCCCTGGTCGGCGGCCCCGCGAACGTGACCTCCGTCGCCCACTGCATGACCCGGCTGCGGCTGGGCCTCGCCGATCCGTCACGGGCGGACGAGGAGGCGCTGCGGGCGGTGCCCGGGGTGCTGGGGCTCGTCGTGGACGGCGGTGCGTACCAGGTGGTGCTCGGGCCGGGAGTCGTCGGGCGGGTGACGGCGGCGTTCGAGGAGCTGGTGGGCCGGCCGACGGTGGCGGCGGAACTGGCTGCGCGGGGAGCGGAGTTGAAGGGCGAGCAACAGCGGCGCAACGCCACGCCCGGCAGGACCGCGCTGCGCCGCCTCGCCGCCGTCTTCGTGCCCCTCATCCCCGCCCTGATCGGCTGCGGAGTCCTCGCCGGCGTCAACGGGCTGCTGGTCAACGCCGGTTGGCTGCCCTGGCTGACGCCCGCCCTGGCCGCCGTGGCGTCCGCCTTCATGGCGCTGATCGCGGTGTTCGTCGGCGTCGGCACGGCGAAGGAGTTCGGCGGCACGCCCGTGCTGGGCGGGGCGGTGGCGGCGGTCGTGGTGTATCCGGGCGTCGCGAAGGTCACGGCGTTCGGGGTGACGCTCGCCCCCGGTCAGGGCGGGGTCCTCGGCGCGCTGGCGGCGGCGCTGCTGGCGACGTGCGTGGAGAGGTGGTGCCGGGGCCGGGTCCCGGCGGCCCTGGACGTGCTGCTGACCCCGACCCTGACCGTCCTCGTCGCCGGCCTGGCCACGCTGTACGGCCTGATGTGGGCGGCCGGCGCGGTCTCGACCGCCATCGGCACGGCGGCGGACTGGCTGCTGACGACGACGGGCGCGTTCGCCGGCCTGGTCCTGGGCGGGCTGTTCCTCCCGCTGGTGATGCTGGGCCTGCACCAGGCCCTCATCCCCATCCACACCACGCTCATCGAACAGCAGGGCCACACCGTGCTGCTGCCCGTCCTGGCGATGGCGGGCGCGGGCCAGGTGGGCGCGGCCCTCGCGGTCTACGTCCGCCTGCGCCACGACACCTCGTTGCGCACGACGATCAGGTCGGCGCTCCCCGCCGGCCTGCTGGGCGTCGGCGAACCCCTCATCTACGGCGTCTCGCTCCCGCTCGGCCGCCCCTTCCTCACGGCCTGCGTGGGCGGGGCGGCCGGCGGGGCCTTCGTCGGCTTCTTCGCGATGCTCGGCGACCGGGTCGGCGCGACCGCGATCGGCCCGTCCGGCTGGGCCCTCCTCCCCCTGCTCGCCGGGAACCGGGGCTGGGGCGTCCTCCTCGCGATCTACGCGGGCGGGCTGCTGACGGGGTACGCGGTCGGCTTCGCCGCCACCTACCTCTTCGGCGTCACCGACCGCGTCCTGGCAGCCGCCGGCTCCGGACGCCCGGCCGGTGACCGGTCACCTGAGCGATCCAGCCGATGAACTCGCCCGGGTCCTGGTCGGCGCCGTGGCCGCCGTCCCAGTAGTAACGGGCGTCCACGTCGTCGCCGAGGTTCTCCAGGCGGGTCGCCAGATTGGCGACGACGGACAGGGACGTGTCGCTGTCCTTGGTGCCGACCCGGATCCACCAGTGCTTCGCGCGGTGCGGGTTGACCTGGTCGACGAGGTGGTGCATCGGGTTCATCAGCCGCAGCTTGGCGGGGATGTCGGGGGCCAGGCGGGCGCCGGCGCCCTGTTCGTGGCGCAGGCTGAAGAGGGTGAAGTGGCGGGCCCCGGTGGTGCCGGTGCCGTAGAGGTTGTTCTCCGGGGTGGTCAGGCCGAAGGCGTCGAAGGAGGGGGCGTTCTTCTTGCGGGGGCCGACGTGGGTGAGGAAGTCGGCCCAGGTGAAGCGGGCCCGGCCGCCGGACCAGGTGAGGAAGGGGTGCGCGGCGAGGTAGTCGGCGCGGGCGTCGTCCGTGAGGGCGGCGAGGAACCGGGTGGCGGACGGCTGGAGGTACTTCTCCACCAGGTGGTCGTCGAGGTTGCGGGCGGTGAGGGTGCCGTGTCCCTCGGTGCGCAGGCCGAGGGTCGGCAGGTAGTCGGCGTACCGGGCGGTGAGTTCCCTGGACAGGGTCTGGTCGACGAGGGCACCGGAGGCGAGCGGACTGCCGCCCCAGTTCCATTCGTAGGCGGCGTCGGCGTGCTCCAGGTCGGTGATGGGGCACCAGTCGCCGCTGGCGAAGATCGCGTCGGAGGCGTCGGCCGCGCCGATCTCCGCGAGGTAGGGCTCGTACAGGGGGCTGTCGCCGGAGGCGCCGAGCAGCGCGGACAGGGCGCCGCCCGCGCTGACCCCGGAGGAGACGATCCGCTCGACGTCGCCGGGCACCCGGCCCTTGTTGGCTTTCAGGTACCGCACCGCCGCCTTGAGGTCGACGATGGCGGCGGGGGCCGTGCCGTAGTACACGCCGTCGGCGTCGACGAGGGTGCGGCCGCGCGCGCCCGGCTCGACGACGACGTATCCGGCGGCCAGCGCGAGCGCCTGCCGGCTGGTGCCGCCGCCCATGCCGGAGGCGATGATCCCGGTGTTGGCCGCCACCGAGGACGGCATGTAGCCGCCGACGGAGTTGGCGAGCAGGATCGGTGCGTCGGTGGCGTCGACGGGGCTGCCGTCGACGGACACGGGGACGCTGACGTTGAGGGACTGGTAGGCCGCGTTCACCGGGCGGGCCACGTAACTGGCGACCTTGAAGAACCGGTAGGTGACGCTGTGGACGGTGCCGGTGGTGTCCCTGACGGCGATGGTCTGCTCGGTGTGGGCGGCCGGGTCGAAGACCAGCGCCGGCTCCGCGCCGACCGGCTGCCCCTTCGTGGCGGCCCGGGCGCTCCCGGCGAACCCGAGAGCGGGCGCGGCACCGGCCGCGGTGAGCCCCATGACCACAGTTCTGCGCTTCACTCGCTTCACATCCGTCTCTGCACTGGGCGGCTCGTTCGCCGCGACCCTCCCAATCGTCGCCAAAATTGTCAACAATAAAGGCGGCCAAGGGGCCCTAAGTTGGCGGGAATCCGATCGGGGCGTGGCCCGTACCGGGGCAGCCGCGGAGTGGTGGCGAAGGCGCCGTCCGGCCCCGGCCCGGACCGGAACACACCGGGCGCGCCCCGGCTTGTCGGTGGGGTGTGCGACGGTTGAGTCACCGGTGCCGCACGACCGCGCACCCGGGCCGCGGGAAGGCCCGCGGCGAGGCCGCGCACCGGGACAGCACGCCGCAGGACAGCAGCCGCAGGAAACGGAGACGCCCGTCATGAACCACGCCCAGCTCACCCACCTGGGCCGCGCCCTGCGGCTGCTCGGTGAGCACGGGGACGCCCTGACCGCCGACACCCCCGACGCCAAGCTGCACGAGGTCAAGGCGGATCTGCGGCGCGCTCTGGAACTCCTGGAGGAGGGCGTGACCTCGGCCGCGCCCAGCACACGGTGCGCCGAGCACCCCAACGGGCCGGTGGACCAGGCCGCCCCCGACCTGTGCCTGCTGTGCGAGACCCGGCGGCGGGCGGCCCGGCGCGCCGAGTTCAACGGACCCGCCCCGCAGACCCCGCACCCCACCGCCCCGTCCCGTTACGGCACCCGCGGCGACCGCCCCCAGCCCCAGCAGCGCTGGCTGCCGGAGCTGTGGAACGGCCAGGAGTGGCAGCTGTGCGGCACCCCCAGGCGCGACCGCCACGAGGCCGAGCTGTACCTCGCCGCCCTGCGCCGGGGCTCCCGCCCCGCCATGGCCTACCGCCTGGTGCACGAGTTCACCGACTACGAGGTGCTGCGCGTCTGGGGGATCCCGGTGAAGGTCGACATCGAGCCCATGGGCAACCTGTAGTCCGGCCGCCCTCCCGGCTCGACCCCTGCGGCCGGGGTCAGCTCAGGGTCTTCAACGACGCCGCGTCGTACGGCTTCAGCTCGTCGAGTCGGCCGGCCAGGACCTTGGCCGCCCACTCCGGGTCCTGGAGCAGCGCGCGGCCGACGGCCACCAGGTCGAACTCGTCGCGCTCCAGCCGGTCGAGCAGGTCGTCGATGCTCCTGAGGGCGGAGCCCTCGCCCTGGAGGGCCTTGAAGAACTCGCCGTCGAGACCGACCGATCCGACGGTGATGGTGGGCCGGCCGGTCAGCTTCTTCGTCCAGCCCGCCAGGTTGAGGTCGGAGCCGTCGAACTCGGGCACCCAGTAGCGGCGCGTGGAGGCGTGGAAGGCGTCGACCCCGGCCGCGGCGAGCGGGGTGAGGATGGCCTCCAGCTCCTGCGGGGTCTCGGCGAGGCGCGCGTCGTAGGCCTCCTGCTTCCACTGCGAGTAGCGGAAGACGACCGGGAACTCCGGCGACACGGTCTGGCGCACGGCGGCGACGATCTCGGCCGCGAACCGGGTGCGGGCGACCGGGTCGCCGCCGTAGGCGTCGGTGCGGCGGTTGGTGCCCGCCCACAGGAACTGGTCGACCAGGTAGCCGTGGGCGCCGTGGATCTCCACGCCGTCGAAGCCGATGCGCTCCGCGGCGGCGGCGGCCTCGGCGAAGGCGCCGATGACGTCGTCCAGGTCGCGCTGGGTCATCGCCTTGCCGGTGCCCTCGGCGCCGTCCAGGCGCAGGCCGGAGGGGCCGACGGCGGGGGCGTCCGCGACGGGCGGCCGGCCCTGCTCGCGGACCATGCCGATGTGCCACAGCTGCGGCATGATCGTCCCGCCGCCCGCGTGCACGGCCTCGGCGACCTTCGCCCAGCCGGCCAGCTGCTCCTCGCCGTGGAAGCGCGGCACCCTGTCGCTCTGCCCGGCCGAGTCGTGGCCGACGTACGTGCCCTCGGTGACGACGAGACCGACACCGGCGGCGGCGCGGCGGCCGTAGTACGACGCCACGTCCTCGCCGGGGATGCCGCCGGGCGAGAACATGCGGGTCATGGGCGCCATGGCGATGCGGTTCGGGACGGTCAGGCCGTTGAGGGAGACGGGGCGCGCGAGGATCTCGGCGGCGCGGGCGGCGGCGGGGGTGGCAGTCACGACAGGGGACTCCTCGGAGGGGTCGCGGTGGACAGCGAGCAGCGGACATTCCGGACGGTATGTGCACATGCAAGCACCGCCCCTCCCCTCAACGGCGGCCCCGCCCCCGCCATTCCGCCCGCTCCCCCGCCACCCCTGTGATCCGAACCACGCCGGCCGGTCCGTCGGGGCGGCCCGGCCGCACGGAACGGCCCGCGGCCGCCCCGCACCACGACGTCGGCCCCCGGGAACGCCCGAGGGCGGTACCCCCTGCTGACGCAGGGGGTACCGCCCTCGGTGGGAAACCCGAGCCTCGATCAGGCTCAGAAGTCCATGTCACCGCCCGGCATGCCGCCGCCGGCCGGGGCCGCGGCCTTCTCCGGCTTGTCGGCGATGACGGCCTCGGTGGTGAGGAACAGCGCGGCGATCGACGCGGCGTTCTGCAGCGCGGAGCGCGTCACCTTCGCCGGGTCGATGATGCCCTCGGCGATCATGTCGACGTACTCGCCGGTCGCGGCGTTCAGGCCGTGTCCGACGGGCAGGTTGCGCACCTTCTCGACGATGACGCCACCCTCGAGACCACCGTTGACGGCGATCTGCTTGAGCGGGGCCTCCAGGGCGAGCTTCACGGCGTTGGCGCCGGTCGCCTCGTCACCCTCGAGGTCGAGCTTCTCGAAGACCGAGGTGGCCTGCAGCAGGGCCACGCCACCACCGGCGACGATGCCCTCCTCGACGGCCGCCTTCGCGTTGCGGACGGCGTCCTCGATGCGGTGCTTGCGCTCCTTGAGCTCCACCTCGGTGGCGGCGCCGGCCTTGATGACGGCCACGCCGCCGGCCAGCTTCGCCAGACGCTCCTGGAGCTTCTCGCGGTCGTAGTCCGAGTCGCTGTTCTCGATCTCGGCGCGGATCTGGTTGACCCGGCCCGCGACCTGCTCCGAGGAGCCGGACCCGTCGACGATGGTGGTCTCGTCCTTGGTGATGACGACCTTGCGGGCCTTGCCCAGGAGGTCCAGGGAGGTGTTCTCGAGCTTGAGACCGACCTCCTCGGAGATGACCTCGCCACCGGTGAGGATGGCGATGTCGTTCAGCATCGCCTTGCGGCGGTCGCCGAAGCCCGGGGCCTTGACGGCGACGGACTTGAAGGTGCCGCGGATCTTGTTGACGACCAGGGTCGACAGGGCCTCGCCCTCGACGTCCTCGGCGATGATCAGCAGCGGCTTGCCCGACTGCATGACCTTCTCCAGGAGCGGGAGCAGGTCCTTGACGTTGGAGATCTTGGAGTTCGCGATCAGGATGTACGGGTCGTCGAGGACGGCCTCCATACGCTCCATGTCGGTCGCGAAGTACGCCGAGATGTAGCCCTTGTCGAAGCGCATGCCCTCGGTGAGCTCGAGCTCGAGACCGAAGGTCTGCGACTCCTCGACGGTGATGACGCCTTCCTTGCCGACCTTGTCCATGGCCTCGGCGATCAGCTCGCCGATCTGGGTGTCGGCGGCGGAGATGGAGGCCGTCGAAGCGATCTGCTCCTTGGTCTCGACATCCTTCGCCTGCTCGAGCAGGGCACCGGAGACGGCCTCGACGGCCTTCTCGATACCGCGCTTGAGAGCCATCGGGTTGGCGCCGGCCGCCACGTTGCGCAGGCCCTCGCGGACCAGCGCCTGGGCGAGGACGGTCGCGGTGGTCGTACCGTCACCGGCGACGTCGTCCGTCTTCTTGGCGACTTCCTTGACCAGCTCGGCGCCGATCTTCTCGTACGGGTCCTCGAGCTCGATCTCCTTGGCGATGGAGACACCATCGTTGGTGATCGTGGGGGCGCCCCACTTCTTCTCGAGGACGACGTTGCGGCCCTTGGGGCCGAGCGTCACCTTCACGGCGTCCGCGAGCTGGTTCATGCCGCGCTCGAGGCCGCGCCGCGCCTCCTCGTCGAACGCGATGATCTTGGCCATGTGAAGTGGTCCCTCCAGGACTGGGGGTGATTCCTTCGGACCGCGCCCGCGCCCGCGACGGACGGCTCGCCGGCCCCGTGGTTCCTTGCCCCACCTGGCCTGCGGGCCTCACCGACCCGGTCCTTCGTTGTCACTCTCACCTTCAGAGTGCTAACGCAATGATTAGCACTCGCCTGTGCCGAGTGCAAGCGCCCCCCCGAGATCCGCAGGCGAACGGGGGGTGGCGGCGGACGCCGTCGGGTGATCGCGCACGGCTCCGGACACGCCGAAGGGCTCGCACCCCGGGAGGTGCGAGCCCTTCGCTGACGGAGCTGATGGAACAGAAGAACGTCGCTGCAAGTCGGCGCGTGCTTCAGCCGGTCGCGAGCCGGACCATGTCCGCCTGCGGCCCCTTCTGACCCTGCGAGATCTCGAAATCGACCCGCTGGCCCTCTTCCAGGGTGCGGTATCCGTCCATCTGGATCGCGCTGTAGTGGACGAAAACATCCGCACCACCGTCGACCGCGATGAAGCCGTACCCCTTCTCCGCGTTGAACCACTTGACGGTGCCCTGAGCCATGCCTAACTCCCCTATTACTGGCCCTTGCACAGATCCACACTTCGCGGATCCGGGTCAGACCTCACCCCCCAGTTGGTTGGGGGTGTGCGCCGGAACGCGTCGACCGCGGCCGAATGTATCTGTCCAACTGCCGTCTGCAACAGGTCAATCGGACGAGAAATCTGGACGCGAAGGGTCCGGAGAAGAGTGAGAGTTCGCCCGGATTCAGGGCAAGTCGGGCCCCACAAAGGGAATGAAAGGCGCAAAACACATGCGCACTTTGGCTGTTTCTCATCGCCTGCCCCGACGGAACTCCTCTGCGGCCGGCAGGCGACGGGCGACGCGTTCCCCAACTCTACCGCGCTCAACCACACTGAATTGCCCCCTCCGCTTCTCTCGCGGAGGGGGCAATTCGATGAACTCTCGGTAATCCCTGTTACCGACGGTTACTACCGGCAGGTACTACCGACGGGTACGGAACACCGGTCAGCCGCCGGCCACGGCCGGGATGATGGAGACGCCGGCGCCGTCCGGGGTCGCCGTCTCCAGCCCCTGCTCGAAGCGCACGTCGTCGTCGTTGACGTACACGTTGACGAACCGGCGCAGCTTGCCCTGGTCGTCCAGGACGCGGGCGGCGATGCCGGTGTGGTTCTTCTCCAGGTCGGTGATGACCTCGCCGAGGGTCGCGCCCTCGGCCGGGACCTCGGCCTTGCCACCGGTGTAGGTGCGCAGGATGGTCGGGATGCGGACGGTCACGCTCATGCGAGGCCAGCCTCTCGGAAGGAGTCCAGGTTGGGGCGGATGGTGGCGGTCAGACCGGTGCCGGCCACCGCGTCGAGGGTCTTGAGGCCGTCGCCCGTGTTGAGGACGACGGTGGTCTTCGTCGGGTCCAGGAGACCGTTCTCGATCAGCTTCCTGGTCACACCGACCGTCACGCCGCCGGCGGTCTCCGCGAAGATGCCCTCGGTCTGCGCCAGCAGCTTGATCGCGTCGACCACCTGCTCGTCGTTCACGTCCTCCACCGCGCCACCGGTACGGCGCGCGATGTCCAGGACGTAGGGCCCGTCCGCCGGGTTGCCGATGGCGAGGGACTTGGCGATGGTGTCCGGCTTCTGCGGCCGGACCACGTCATGCCCCGCCTTGTAGGCGACGGACACCGGCGAGCAGCCCTCGGCCTGCGCACCGAAGATCTTGTACGGCCCGTCCTCGACGAGGCCGAGCTTGATCAGTTCCTGCAGCCCCTTGTCGATCTTCGTGAGCTGCGAGCCGGAGGCGATCGGCACGACGAGCTGGTCGGGGAGCCGCCAGCCGAGCTGCTCGCAGATCTCGTACGCCAGCGTCTTGGAGCCCTCGGCGTAGTACGGCCGCAGGTTGACGTTGACGAAGCCCCAGCCCTCGCCGGCCGGGTCGCCGATCAGCTCGGAGCAGAAGCGGTTCACGTCGTCGTAGTTGCCCTCGATGCCGACGAGTTCGCCGCCGTAGATCGCGGCCATGACGACCTTGCCCTGCTCCAGGTCGTGCGGGATGAACACGCAGGAGCGGAAACCGGCGCGGGCGGCGGCGGCGCCGACGGCACCGGCCAGGTTGCCCGTGGAGGAGCAGGAGAGGGTGGTGAAGCCGAAGGCGCGGGCGGCCTCGATGGCCTGGGCGACGACGCGGTCCTTGAAGGAGTGCGTCGGGTTGCCGGAGTCGTCCTTGACGAACAGCTTGCCGGCGTCGACGCCCAGCTCGCGGGCCAGGTTGTCGGCCTGGACGAGCTTGGTCCAGCCGGGGTTGATGTTCGGCTTCTCCGCCACGTCGGCCGGGACGGGCAGCAGCGGCGCGTAGCGCCAGATGTTCGCGGGGCCCGCCTCGATGCGCTTGCGGAGCTCCTCGGTCTCGTAGGACGAGAAGTCGTACGCGATCTCGAGCGGGCCGAAACACTCCTCGCAGGCGAAGACCGGGCCGAGGGGCACGCGGTGTCCGCACTCGCGGCAGGAGAGCGCCGTGGCGGGACCGAGATCGACGGAGTTCGTGGTGCTTGCAACTGTCTGCGCAGCCATGTGAGGCGAGGCCCTTTCTCCTCATCTTCCTCACGACGCATCTCGCCGTGAGACGGATTTGGCACCTTCCCTAGCCGGGAGCCTCGCCACATCGACGTGACGCGTGGGCGGTCACGCCTGGCGGCGCGCGCGGCTGGAGGGTTGCCGGGGCTTCATCGGGCCGTATCCCTCTGCCCCTCTGGATGAGCGGTATGAAGTTGTGAACAGCGGCCACCTCGGACATGCGATGGTCATCCGCGTTGTTCAAGACTGTAACCGAAGGCCAGGACAGTTGAGACAGACGTCCGAACCGCGAGATGGATCACACGGTCACCCCGCGTGCACCGCGTGTGATCACGACAGTGAGGAGCCGCAGACCGTGCTGAAAGAAGCTGAAGCCTGGCTGGCCACCCGCTCCTGGTCCGTGACCGACCGCCCGCTGCACCGCGTCCTGGCCGCGAAGCGCGCCTCGGGCCAGTCGGTGTCCGTGGTGCTGCCCGCCCTGAACGAGGAGGAGACGGTCGGTGACATCGTCGCGGTCATCCGCCACGACCTGATGCGGCAGGTGCCCCTCGTCGACGAGATCGTCGTCGTCGACTCGGGCTCCACCGACCGCACGTCGCAGGTCGCCGCGGCGGCCGGGGCGCGCGTCGTCCACCGGGACGAGATCCTGCCCCGGATACCGGCCGTGCCGGGCAAGGGCGAGGTGCTGTGGCGGTCGCTGCTCGTGACGACCGGGGACATCGTCTGTTTCGTCGACGCCGACCTCAAGGAGTTCTCCTCCGACTTCGTCTCGGGGATCGTGGGCCCGCTGCTCACCGAGCCCGGCGTGGACCTGGTCAAGGCGATGTACGACCGCCCGCTGGGCGGCGCTGCGGGCCAGGGCGGCCGGGTCACCGAACTCATGGCCCGCCCCCTGCTCAACATGCACTGGCCGCAGCTGGCCGGCTTCGTGCAGCCGCTCGGCGGCGAGTACGCGGCCCGCCGCAGCCTGCTGGAACAGCTCCCGTTCCCCGTCGGCTACGGCGTGGAGCTGGGCATGCTCGTCGACGCCCTGCACCTGGTCGGCCTGGACGCCCTCGCCCAGGTCGACGTCGGCGTCCGCAAGCACCGCCACCAGGACGGGCAGGCACTCGGCAGGATGGCGGCGGCGATCTACCGCACCGCGCAGCTCCGGCTGGCCCGCGGGCACCTGATCCGCCCCGCCCTCACCCAGTTCGAGCGGAGCGCGGACGGCTTCGAGCCGCGCACCTACTCCGTGGACACCGAGGAACGGCCGCCGATGGCGGAGATCGCCGAGTACGCGGAACGCAAGGTCGCCTGACGGGCCGTGGGTGCGGCCGGCCGGACACGACCGCACCACCCGGTCCGGCGGCCGTACACGGCCGGACATGACCCGGCCACGGACCGCATCCGTACGTTTGAGCGTTTACGGACCGGGCTAGGTTGTGGCGTATGGCTTCCACGCGTGCTGCTGTTGCTGAGGGTGCTCAGGTGCTGGTCGCGTCCAACCGCGGCCCGGTCTCCTACCAGGTGCGCGAGGACGGTTCGCTGCACGCCAGAAGGGGCGGCGGCGGACTGGTCTCGGGCCTGTCGGCGATCGGGCCGGACGCGGGCGCCCTGTGGGTGTGCTCGGTGCTCTCCGACGACGACCGCGAGGCGGTGCGGCGCGGGGTCGGCGAGGACGGCGTCCGGATGCTCGACATCCCGGCCGACGTGCACGCCGACGCGTACAACGGCATCGCCAACTCCGTGCTCTGGTTCATCCACCACCTGCTGTACCAGACCCCGCTGGAGCCCGTCTTCGACGCGGAGTTCCGGCGCCAGTGGGCGTCGTACGAGACGTACAACCGCGCGTTCGCGGAGGCGCTCGCTGAGGAGGCCGGCCAGGGCGCGGCGGTCCTGGTGCAGGACTACCACCTCTGTCTGGTCCCGGGCATGCTCCGCGAGCTGCGGCCCGACCTGCGCATCGGCCACTTCTCGCACACGCCGTGGGCGCCGGTGGACTACTTCGCGCTGCTCCCCTCCGACATCCGCGCGCAGCTGCTGCGCGGCATGCTCGGCGCGGACCGCCTGGGCTTCCTGACCAGGCGCTGGGCGGACGCCTTCACCGCGTGCTGCGCGGAGTTCGTGGACGGCCCCGGCGGCACCGAGATCGGGGTGCACGGCCTCGGGGCCGACGCCGACTTCCTGCGCGCCCGCTCCCACGAGAGCGACGTCGAGGAGCGCATCGTCGCCCTGCGCGAGGAGATCGGCGAGGGCCGCAAGGCCATCGTGCGCGTCGACCGCACCGAGCTGTCGAAGAACATCGTGCGCGGCCTGTTGGCCTACCGGCAGCTCCTCGACGACCACCCCGAGTGGCGCGAGCGCGTCGTCCACGTGGCGTTCGCCTACCCCTCCCGCCAGGACCTCGCCGTCTACCGCGACTACACGGCCGCGGTGCAGCGGCTGGCGGAGGAGATCAACGAGCGGTACGGCACACCCGGCTGGACCCCGGTCGTGCTGCACGTGAAGGACGACTTCGCCCGCTCCCTGGCCGCGTACCGCCTCGCCGACGTGGCCCTGGTCAACCCCATCCGCGACGGCATGAACCTGGTCGCCAAGGAGGTCCCGATCGTCTCCGACGAGGGCTGCGCCCTGGTGCTGTCCCGTGAGGCCGGGGCGTACTGGGAGCTGGGCGAGGACGCGATCGTGGTGAACCCCTACGACGTCCTGGAGACCGCCGGCGCCCTGCACGAGGCGCTGAGCATGGCGCCGGCGGAGCGGGCGGAGCGCAGCAAGAGGCTGACGGCGGCCGCGACCGCGCTCCCTCCGGCCCTGTGGTTCCTGGAGCAGTTGCAGGCCCTCCAGGCCCTCCGCCGCGACTGACCGGAGAGCACCCGCAACGGTCCCGCCCCCGGTCCGCCCGCCGGGGGCACCCGCAGCGGTCCTACTCCCCCGGCCCGCCCCCTGGCGGGCCCGCGCACCCGGCCCCTCACCGCAGCTCGTCCGAGAGCGCCCGCAGCAGCCCCACCACCCCGGCGGGGCCCTCGACGACCAGGTCCGCCCGCTCCGACAGTTCGGTCACCTCGGAGCTGCCGCTGGCCACGAGCAGACCGGGGACGCCGTCGGAGCGGAGCTTCTCGACGGCGGCGAAGGCGGGCAGGTCCCCGAGGTCGTCGCCGGCGTAGAGAACCGCCCCGGCGCCGATCTCGCGGACGTACTCCGTCAGCGCCACGCCCTTGTCCACGCCCGGCGGTCGCAGCTCCAGCACCATCCGGCCCGGTTCGACGACGAGTCCGTGCCGGGCCGCGAGGCCGGCGAGCGGGCGGCGCAGCGCCTCGAACGCGGCCTGCGGGTCCTCCGCCCGCCGCGTGTGCACGGCGACGGCCCGCCCCTTCTCCTCGACCCAGGTCCCCGGCCACGCCCCGGCCGCCTCCAGCACGGCGGGCAGCTCGGCCCGCACGGCCGCGACACCGGGATGCGGCGCGGGCGCGGAGACGGTCCCGGTGCGGGCGTCCCACCGCTCGGCCCCGTAGTGCCCGAGCACGGTCAGGCGCTCCAGCCCCGGCACCCCGGCGAACCCGCCGTTGCTCACCGCCACGGCGGCGGGCCGTCCGGTGACCACGGCGACCGAGGCCACCTTCGGCGCCAGCTCCGCGAGCGCGGGGAGCGCGTCCGGATGCGGCCGCGCGTCCTCCGGGTTCTCGACGATCGGCGCGAGCGTCCCGTCGAAGTCGAGCGCGACGAGCACGGTGCGCGGCGCGGCCAGGATCGCGGCGAGCGCCTCGCGGCCGTGGGGGGTGGTGGGGGTGGGGAGGGAGGAGTGGGAGTCCGTGGAGTGCGTCTCGTGGGTGCCCATACGGTGACGATAACCGGACGGGATCGACGGCGAGGGGGACGGGTCCACGGCCGGACGGGTCCGCACTTCCCGGTGCCGGGCACGGCGGCCCAGCGCGTCCGGGGGCAACAGCCCCGGGGACGGCGCCCCCCTGCCCGCCCGCGCGGGCTCCCCGTCCACGCACGCTCACCGCTCCGCCCGGCGGGCCTCCCGCACCCGGCGGAGCCGGTTCACCGTCACCGGATCGTGCGCCAGCGCCCGTGCGTCGTCCAGCAGCGCGTTGAGCAGCTGGTAGTACCGCACGGGCGACAGGTCCAGCTCCTCACGGATCGCCCGTTCCTTCGCGCCGGGCCCCGGGAACCCGCGCCGCTCCAGGGCGAGGATGTCCCGCTCCCGCGCCCCGAGCCCCTCGTGCCCGTCCTCGTCCGCTGCCCGCTCCATGCCCCGCACGGTAGCCCAACCGCACGGGACGCGGCTCAGCCGCCGGTGCCGCTCTCCGCGGTGGTGGCCGTCGTCTGGAGCTGGCCGAGGACTCCGGCCGGGCTGCCACCGGGCTGCACGGCCTGACCGATCCGCCTCTTCACGTCCGCGCTGACCGCCGCCCAGGAGGTGCGCCCCACCGGGTACAGCTCGGACACCGGCAGCTGGTCGAGGAAGGGCTTGAGGTCGGCGTCCTCGGGGGCGGCCGTCATGGTCTGGGAGGCGGAGTTGGTGACGGGCAGCAGGTCGTACTCGTGGGAGAAGTCGAGGACGTTCTCCTCGCTGTAGACGAAGTTCAGGAAGTCCTTGATCTGCTCGGCGTGGCCGTTCTGCTTGAAGGCGGTCATCCAGTCGGCGACGCCCATGGAGACCTTGGTCGGCCCGTCGAGGCCGGGCATCGGGACCATGCCGAACTTCACGCCCTTCTTCGCGGCCGTCTTCATCAGCGAGGGGTGCCCGTTGAGCATGCCGACCTGGCCGGCCGCGAACGCGGCGAACGCGTCGGCCCGGTTGAGCTTGCCCGGTGCGACCGGCCCGGTGAGGTCCTTGCCGACCAGTTCGTTCTTCAGCCAGGTGAAGGTGTGGACGTTCTCGGTGGAGTCGAGGCTGTAACCGGTGGCGGTCCCGGTGTAGCCGCCCCCGCCGCTGAGCAGCCACTGCATGGTCTCGGCCTGTGCCTCTTCGGGACCGAGGGGCAGGGCGTACGGGTACTTCACGCCGTCCGCCTTCAGCGCCTCCGCGTCCTTCGCCAGCTCGGCCCAGGTGGTCGGCGCGGTGATGCCTGCCTCGGCGAAGAGGGTCTTGTTGTAGAACAGCAGCCGCGTCGAGGAGGCGAACGGCATGCCGTACTGCACGCCGTGCACCTCGCCCGCGTCGGCGAGCTGGGGCACGAAGTCGGCCTGGACGGGGATGGAGAGGACGTCGCCGGCCGGGTAGAGGAGGTCCTCGGCTGCGTAGTCGGCGTAGGCGCCGATCTGGGCCATGTCGGGGGCCTTGCCGGCGTCGACCAGCTCCTTGACCTCGCGGTCGACGTCGTTCCAGGAGTGGACGGTGACCTCGACGGTGACGTCGGGGTGGTCCTTCTCGTAGGCCTCGACCAGCGCGTCCCAGTACTTCCTGGAGCTGTTGGCGTCGCTGTCGCCGTAGTCGGCGGCGACGAGCGTCAGGGTGACGCCACCGGAGCCGCCGGTGACCCCGCAGCCGGCGAGGACCGCCGTCATGCCCAGGGCGGCTGCCACCGCGATCGTTCCCGACTTCGCTGCCCGCCGCTGCACTGTGCTCTCCCGCTCCCCTGGACGGCCGGGCCCCGTGTGCACACACCATCCACACATGATTGCTCCGACCAATGAAACCGATATACGGATTAAGGTCTACACCACGCAAGTGGACTAGACCTCTTGCGGGTCCTCGGGCCACACTGTCCCCGTGAGACATGTCATCGCCCTCGATGTGGGCGGCACCGGGATGAAAGCCGCCCTCGTCGGGGCGGACGGCGCGCTGCTGCACCGGGCCCGCCGGGCCACGGGCCGCGAGCGCGGTCCCGACGAGGTCGTCGCCGGCATCCTCGACTTCGCCGCCGAACTGCACGCGTACGGCGCCGAGCACCTCGGCGAGGGCGCGGCCGCGGCCGGAGTCGCGGTCCCCGGCATCGTCGACGAGGCGAACGGCGTCGCCGTCTACGCCGCCAACCTCGGCTGGCGCGACGTCGGCCTGCGCCGGCTCCTCACCGGCCGGCTCGGCGGCATCCCGGTGGCCCTCGGCCACGACGTCCGCACCGGCGGACTCGCGGAGGGGCGGATCGGCGCGGGCCGGGGCGCCGACCGCTACCTCTTCGTGGCCCTCGGCACGGGCATCGCGGGCGCCATCGGCGTGGCCGGCCGGGTGGAGGCGGGCGCGCACGGTTTCGCGGGCGAGATCGGCCACGTCGTCGTACGCCCCGGCGGTACGCCCTGCCCCTGCGGGCAGCGCGGCTGCCTGGAGCGGTTCGCGTCGGCGGCGGCGGTCGGCGAGGCGTGGGCGGCGGCCTGCGGGGACCCGGAGGCGGACGCGGCGGACTGCGCGAAGGCCGTCACGTCCGGCGACCCGAACGCCGTCCGGATCTGGCAACAGGCGGTCGACGCACTCGCCGACGGCCTGGTCACCGCCCTCACCCTGCTGGACCCGCGCGCCCTCATCATCGGTGGCGGCCTCGCCGAGGCGGGGGAAACCTTGTTCACACCGCTGCGGAACGCCGTCCGCCGGCGGGTCACCTTCCAGAAGCTCCCGGACATCGTCCCGGCGGCGCTGGGCGACACCGCCGGATGCCTGGGGGCGGGGCTCCTGGCCTGGGATCTCCTCACAACGACCGACGGCACGGAGGTAACACCCTGATGGCCACCCCTCCAGGGGCGCGAGGCGCCACGGCACGCGGCTCCGCCGTATGGGCGCGAGACGCCACCACGCACCCTCAGGTACTCACCGGCGCCAGGGTCGTGCTCCCCACCGGCACGGTGCCCGACGGCCGCGTCACCGTCGACGGTACGAAAATCGTCCCCGACGCCCCGCGGGGAGCCGCCCACGTCGTCGACGTGACGGGCCACTGGCTGGTCCCCGGCTTCGTCGACCTGCACAACCACGGCGGCGGCGGGGCCTCCTTCTCCGGCACCGCCGACGAGGTGCACCGGGCGATCCGCACCCACCGCCGCCACGGCACCACCACGCTCGTCGCGTCCACCGTCACCGACGACATGGACGTCCTGGTCCGGCAGGCCGGCCTGCTCAGCGAACTGGCCGAACAGGGCGACCTGGCCGGCATCCACTTCGAGGGCCCGTTCATCTCGCCGTGCCGCAAGGGCGCGCACGCGGAGGGCCTGCTGCGCGACCCGGACCCGGCCCAGGTGCGCAAGCTCGTCGACGCGGCGCGCGGCAGGGCGAAGATGGTCACCCTGGCGACCGAGCTGCCGGGCGGCATCGACTCCGTACGGCTGCTGGCCGAGCACGGGGTGATCGCGGCCGTCGGCCACACGGACGCCACGTACGAGCAGACGGTGGCGGCGATCGCGGCGGGCGCCACGGTCGCCACCCACCTCTTCAACGCCATGCCCCCGCTCGGGCACCGCGCGCCGGGACCGATCGCCGCGCTGCTGGAGGACGAGCGGGTGACGGTCGAGCTGATCAACGACGGCGTCCACCTGCATCCGGCGGCACTGGAGCTGGCGTTCCACCGGGCGGGCGCGGGACGGGTCGCGTTCATCACGGACGCGATGGACGCGGCCGGCACCGGCGACGGCCGGTACCTGCTGGGCCCGCTGGAGGTCGAGGTCAGCGAGGGCGTGGCCCGGCTGGTGGAGGGCGGTGCGATCGCCGGCTCCACGCTGACCCTGGACCGCGCGTTCAAGCGGGCGGTGACGGTGGACCGGCTGCCGGTGGAGGACGTGGTCGCGGCCCTGTCCGCGAACCCGGCCCGGCTGCTGGGCATGGCCGACCGGGTGGGCTCCCTGGAGCCGGGCAAGGACGCCGACCTGGTCCTGCTGGACGAGAACTTCGACCTCAAGGGCGTGATGCGGCAGGGGGTTTGGGTGGTGGATCCACAACTGGGCTGAAATCTCCGCCCGCACGGGGACGGCGGCCGACCCGGGGACTGGGCCGACCGCCGTCTCTTTGGCATGATCAGGCCGTCCGGAAGGGCGAATTCAAGCAAACGGCGGCCGAACGCCGCTGATCGGGGAGGTCGGGCCAGGTGATCCTCACGGTCACGCCGAACACCGCTCTGGACGTCACCTACCGCGTCCCGGCCCTGCTCCCGCACGTCACGCACCGGGTGACCGAGGTGGCGGAACGTTCCGGCGGCAAGGGACTGAACGTGGCGCGCATCCTGGCCGCCCTCGGGCACGAGGTGACGGTCACCGGCTTCGCGGGCGGCCCCACCGGCCGCGTCGTACGGGAGCGGCTCACCGGCGTGACCGACGCGCTCGTCCCGTGCGCCGCCCCGACCCGCCGCACGCTCACCGTGGCCGACGGACGCACCGGGCAGACCACGCGGTTCGACGAACCGGGCCCGGTCATCACCCCCGCCGAGTGGTCCGCCTTCCAGGAGACGTACGAGCGGCTGCTGGCCGGCGCCGACGCGGTGGCCCTGTGCGGCAGCCTGCCGCCGGGGGTGCCGGTGGGCGCGTACGGAGGCCTGGTGCGCACCGCGCGGGCCGCGGGCGTACCCGTGCTGCTGGACACCGGCGGCGAGGCGCTGCGCCGCGCGGTCGCGGCGCGCCCGGACCTGATCAAGCCCAACGCCGGGGAACTGGCCGAACTGACCGGCTCCCACGAGCCGCTGCGCGCGACGCAGGACGCCCGCCGGCGCGGCGCCCGCTCGGTGGTGGCGTCCCTGGGCGCACAGGGCCTGGTCGCGGCGACCCCGGAGGGCCTCTGGCGCGCCACCCCGCCGGCCCGTCCGCTCGGCAATCCGAGGGCCCGGCTGCCCGGCACCCGGGCGGGCGCCGGTGACGCGGTCTCCGCGGGCCTGCTCTCGGGCCTCGTCGAACGGCTCCCCTGGCCCGGGACCCTGGCCCGCGCGCTCGCCCTGTCCACGGCGACCGCCCTGTCCCCGACGGCCGGCGAGTTCGACCGGGCCGTCTACGAGGACCTGCTGGGCAGGGTCGCGGTGACCGGGGAGGTCACCGCGGCCTGACCGCGGTCAGCGCTTGACCTCGCCCTTCTTCAGCCAGAACTGGTCCAGGAGCACGTTGCACTTGTCGCCGTTCTCGCAGGACAGGCTGATGGTGTTGGTGCCCTTGGTGAGCCTGGGCCAGGCGTAGGTGGTGGTCCAGCCCTTCACGAAGTCGCCCTCGGCGGCGTGCGCGTAGTTCTCCATGCTCAGCGGCTGGCCGAACTTCTTGCCGTTGACCGTGAGGGTCATCGACTGGTCCTCGCCGGCGGTGCTGTAGTGCGCGAAGAGCGTGTACGCGCCGTCCTCGGGGATGCCGTCGACGCTCCAGGTGACGGAGTTGCCGACCTGGTTCAGGGAGACGTAGATGCCGCCGTCGGCCTGGGCGCCCTGGACGTCGGAGGCCAGTGCGGCCGCGCCGCCGAGGCGCAGGGCCTTGGCGTCGATCGTCGGCAGCTCGACCTCGTCCTCGGCGTCGCCGCTGCTGGAGGCGCTGGGCGAGGCGCTCTCGGAGACGGTGGGCGCGGAGGAGACCTCGCCGCCGGCCTTGTTGTCGTCCTCCGAGTCGCCGCCCGTCATCGCCACCGCGATGCCGATGACGACGGCCGCGACCACCGCGACCGCGCCGATCAGCAGGCCCTTGGTGTTGGGGCCGCGGCCCCGGCCGCCGCCGAGCCCCTGCTGCCGGTTGCCGGTGGTCGCGCCACCGGCGCCGGAGAAGGTCTCGGGCCCCGCGGGAGCGCCGTTCGGCCGGCCGTACGCACCCTGCTGGGGCGGCGCCTGCTGCCCGTACTGCGCGGTCTGCTGCTGGCCGTACTGGCGCTCGCCGACCGGGCGCACCCGGTTGACCGACGGGTATCCGTAGCCACCGCCGGACGGAGGCTGGGCTCCGTTGGCCTGGCCGTCGGCGTAGAGGTAGCCGAACGGGTCGTCGTCCTCGGGCGTACTCGCGCCGTTGTTGCCGGGCGTCATCCCTTCGTACTCCTCAACAGGTGCGGGGCGGATGCGGTCCGCGTATCCCTACGCGTCCATACGTGCGGAGAAGAGCGAGCCTACCCGCTCCGGACCCGCCGAACGGGTGACCCGGATCGCATCGTTGCGGGCAGCCGGGCGCTGACCTGCGGATCAGCCCGCCCGTCTGTGCTGTTTGGGACGAGATCGTTTCTCTACGTACATCCGCTCGTCGGCGGACTTCAACACCTCGTCCGCGGTCATCCCGCAGTGCGCCCAGCCGATGCCGAAGCTGGCGCCGACCCGGACGGCCCGTCCCTCGGCGCGGATCGGCTGGATGATCTCGTTGCGCAGGCGTACGGCGAGGTCCTGGGCGTCGGCGCGGCCGAGGCCGTCGGCGAGAATCACGAACTCGTCGCCGCCGAGCCGGGCGACGGTGTCGCCGTCGCGGACGCCCCGGGAGAGCCTGCGGGCGACCTCGATCAGGACCGCGTCACCGGCGTTGTGCCCGAACCGGTCGTTGATCGACTTGAAGCCGTCGAGGTCGCAGAAGAGGACCGCGAGCCCCTTGGCGCCGTCGTCGCGGACGCCGTCCTCGGGGGCGACGGTGTGCACGTGGTGGTCATAGGCGTCGAACCGCTCCGCGCTACCGAACCGCTCCGCGCCGTCGGACCGGAAGTCGAAGCCGTGGTCGTGGGTGTCGAAGGCGGGGTGCCCCTGGGCGTCCATCGCGTCGACGGCGGCGGGGTGGGCGGACTGCGGGCGCGCGCAGAGCCGGGAGGACAGGCGCGAGCGCAGCTCGGCGGAGTTCGGCAGGCCGGTGAGGGAGTCGTGGGAGGCGCGGTGGGCGAGCTGGAGTTCGCGGCGCTTGCGGTCCTCTATGTCCTCGACGTGGGTGAGGAGGAAGCGGGGACCGTCGGCGGCGTCGGCGACGACGGAGTTGCGCAGCGACACCCAGACGTACGTCCCGTCGCGGCGGCCGAGGCGCAGTTCGGCGCGGCCGCCCTCGGCGGAGGTCCGCAGCAGGGTGCCGATGTCCTCGGGGTGGACGAGGTCGGAGAAGGAGTAGCGGCGCAGCGCGGAGGCGGGGCGGCCCAGCAGGCGGCACAGGGCGTCGTTGGTGCGCAGGATCCGGCCGTGCTGGTCGCCGCCCATCTCGGCGATGGCCATGCCGGAGGGGGCGTACTCGAAGGCCTGGCGGAAGCTCTCCTCGCTGGCGCGCAGGGCCTGCTGTTCACGTTCGAGGCGGACCAGGGCGCGCTGCATGTTGGACCGCAGACGCGCGTTGCTGATGGCGATGGCGGCCTGGAAGGCGTACATCTGGAGGGCTTCGCGGCCCCAGGCGCCGGGCCGTCGGCCGTTGCGCGGGCGGTCCACGGAGAGGACGCCGATGAGTTCGCCGCAGGCGCCGTTGCCGCCGGGAGCGGCGGGCGTGTACATGGGGGCGAACAGGCGGTCGGAGGGGTGCCACTCGTCCTCGAAGCGGGGCGCGGGCCCGTCCGTGTACCACTGCGGGACGTCGTCGTCGTCGAGGACCCAGCCCTCGGTGTGGGGTATGAAGACCAGGTCGCCCCAGGTCTCGCCCATGCTCAGCCGTCGCTCCCAGGAGTCGCGGGAGCCGACCCGGCCGGTGATGAGGGCCTCGGCGGCGGGGTCCCCGGAGAGGGCGGCGACGACGAGGTCGCCGTCGGGACGCACGAGGTTGACGCAGGCCAGTTCGTATCCGAGGGCGGTCACGACGCCGTTGGCGACCGTCTGCAGCGTGTCGGCCAGGCTGCGGGCCGTGTTCATGTCGGCCATGACCTGGTGCAGCTGTCGCAGGGACGCAAGACGGACGTAAGGCTCCGACTCGGCCTCCATGCTCGCCCTCCCCCCGAGACTTCGCAGCGAATCAAGGGTTGTCTTCGGCGTAACGTCGTTTCTGTCGTTGCGCATGTCGTTGTGTCCGTACCGGTGACGCCTCCGCCACTGAATCACAGCGCGCTGCCCACTCGGTACACAGGGTCAACAATTCCCGCCCCTTGTGACTCAAGTCACAGGAAAACCTGAGCAATTGAGAAGGGTTTCTACGTTTTTCCCTGTGTGTTTACTGAGCGTACGTCTCCCCTTCCGGAGAGGGTACGGGAATCGGTCCGGGGACCTACGACCGTACTCGGGCGAAGGTCCGATGCGGGCCGGCCGGACCGGGGACTAGCGTGCGCAGCGTGCCTGCCGACCTGCTCAAGACCCCACCCGCCGCGTCCGCTCCCGCCGGCCCCTCCGGGCATGCTGTGGGGGTGAGCGACGAAGAGTTCCGTGCCGCCATGTCCCGGCTGGCCGGCGGAGTGGTCCTGGTGACCGCACAGGAGCCCCCGCTGGACCCGGACGACCCGGGGGCGCCGGAGGGCGAGAACGCCGGGATGACGGCCACGGCGTTCCTGTCCGTCTCCCTGGAGCCGCCCCTGGTGCTGGTCAGCCTGCGCACCGGCTCCCGGATGGACGACCTGATCGACGAGCAGCCCCTGTGGGCGGTGTCGGTGCTGTCGGAGAGCCAGCGGCACATCGCCGGACGCTTCGCGATGAAGGGCCGGCTCAGCGACCGGCTCCTCTTCGAGGACCTCCCGTACACCCGCGGCGAGGCCACCGGCGCACCCCTGCTCGGCGGCGCGCTGGCCACGCTGGAGTGCCGCACCGAGCAGCGGGTGGCGGCCGGGGACCACACACTGGTGATCGGCCGGGTGCTGCACGCGCGCGTGCCGAGCACGGAGGGCGGACCGCTGCTCTATTTCAAGGGCCGTTACCGCCGCTTGGGCTGAACGGCAATTCAGTGGCCGCGCCCGGAACTCCCCTCCTACGCTCGCCCCATGACCACCCCACCGACGACTTCCGCCCTCCGCCTCGAAGAAATAACCGCCGCAAATCTGGAAGCCGCTCTCGGCATTCGGGTCCGCCCCGAGCAGGAATTCGCGGTCTCCCCCGTGGTGAAGTCCCTCGCGGAGGCGTATGTGCATCCCGGGGTCGCCTGGCCGCGCCTCGTCGTCGACGGCGAACGGCCCGTCGGCTTCCTGATGGCCTTCTTCGACATCGACTGGCGCGGGGACGGCAGCCTGATCCGCTCCGGCCTGTGGCGGCTGAACATCCAGGCGGACGAGCAGGGCCGCGGCTACGGCCGGTTCGCCGTCGAGTCCGTCGCCCGGCAGATCCGCGACCGCGGCGGCGAGGAACTGTACGTCACCTGGCACCCCGGCACCCACGGCCCCGAGGACTTCTACCTCGGCCTGGGCTTCCGCGACACGGGGGAGCGCAGCGGGAGCGAGACGGTGGGGGTCCTGGCGCTGGAGCGTGTACAGGAGTGAAGCCGCACGGCCCGGCGCCGAAGGCCACGGCCGCCCGGTGGCGCGATCCTCATCCCCAGTCCCGGCCCGTCCTGCCGCGCTTGGTCTCCGAGCGCTGCTTCTTCTGCCGCAACCGGCGTTCGTTGATCCCGCGCGGGATGCGGGTGGGGCGGCGCGGCTTGGGCGGCGGAGCCGTGGCCTCGGCGAGCAGGGAGGCCAGGCGTACGGCGGCGGCCTCGCGGTTGCGCCACTGCGAACGGTGCTCGGAGGCGCGGACGGAGACGACGCCGTCGACGAGGCGGCCGGCGAGCCGCTCCAGCGCGCGGGCCTTCCACACCTCGGGCAGCGCCTCGGTGCGCGCCAGGTCGAAGCGCAGCTCCACCTGCGAGTCGCTGGTGTTGACATGCTGCCCGCCGGGCCCCGAGGAGCGCGAGAAACGCCACACCAGCTCGGCCTCGGGAAGGCAGACGGAGCCTCTGATGACATGGGGACCGGACATGCCGTACATGTTCCCCCACCTGACCCGTCCACGTCACGCGAATTAGGTTTTGGCAAAGAAAGTAAAGACACGGGGAACCTTGGCGACCCCTCGCGGCGTTCATAGGGGTAGCTGTAGTTTCGTGCCCGTTGTACAACGAGGGAAGGACTCCCAACAATGGCTGTAAGCCTGTCCAAGGGTGGCAACGTCTCGCTCACCAAGGAGGCTCCGGGCCTGACCGCCGTCACCGTGGGCCTCGGCTGGGACGTCCGCACCACCACCGGCACGGACTTCGACCTCGACGCCTCGGCGATCGCGGTCAACCCGCAGGGCAAGGTCTACTCCGACGCCCACTTCGTCTTCTTCAACAACAAGCAGACGCCGGACCAGACCATCGTCCACACCGGTGACAACCGCACCGGCGAGGGCGCAGGCGACGACGAGGCGATCAACGTCAACCTCGCGGGCCTCCCCGCCGACATCGACAAGATCGTCTTCCCGGTCTCCATCTACGACGCGGAGAACCGCTCGCAGAACTTCGGCCAGGTCCGCAACGCCTACATCCGCATCGTCAACCAGGCCGGCGGCGCCGAGATCGCGCGCTACGACCTGTCGGAGGACGCGGCCACCGAGACGGCCATGGTCTTCGGCGAGCTGTACCGCAACGGCGCCGAGTGGAAGTTCCGCGCCGTCGGCCAGGGTTACGCCTCGGGCCTGGTGGGCATCGCCCAGGACTTCGGCGTCAACGTCTGACGGACGCGACGCCCTGTCGGAGCCCTCAGCCGTGCAGGCCGGGGGCTCCGCCGTTCGCGGCGACTCCGCCGTTCGCGGGGCATTCGGCCCGGGCGCCGCTGACGGCGGGTCAAAGGCGTTCCGGCCTGCCCTTCCCGTACAGCCAGTCGCGCCAGAGCGGCTCGAAGTCCTGGTCCGGGACCTGCTCCTCCACGTACGCCGTGAAGTCGCCGGTGTCCGCGTTGCCGTGGCGGTGGGCGGCGGTCCAGCCCTGGACGAGGTCGTAGAAGGCGTCGTCGCCGACGGCCTGCCGGATCTTGTGGACGACCATCGCACCGCGCTGGTAGACGGGGTCGGCGGAGATCTCGGCGGCGTCCGTGGGCCGCGCGGGCGGGAAGTCCCAGAGGTCCTCGTAGGTGTCCTCGCCGTGCTCGTACAGCTCGGTGAAGGTCTCCTCCGCGGTGGGGCCGCCCTCGTCCTCCGTCCACAGCCACTCGGCGTAGGTCGCGAAGCCCTCGTTGAGCCACATGTCCCGCCAGGTCCTCGGGGTCACGGAGTTGCCGAACCACTGGTGGGCGAGTTCGTGGACGAGGAGTTCGACTTCCGGGGCGCCCGGGAAGACGGGGCGGTTCTGCGTCTCGAGGGCGTACGCGGAGTCGCGCGGGCGGTCGACGATCGCGCCGGTGGAGGAGAAGGGGTACGGGCCGAAGTTGTCCGCCGCCCACTCCATGACCTCGGGCAGCCGGGCCAGCGCGGTGCGGCTCGCGGCGGCCTGGGTGGGGTCGACGGCGACGTACACCGGCAGGCCGTCGCCGGTGCGGGACCGGGTGACGGTGTACCGGCCGATCGCGAGCGTGGCCACGTGGCTGGCCACGGGTTCGGCGGCGTGCCAGACGAACGTCGTACGGCCGCCGGTGGTCCGCTCGCCGCGCAGCTCCCCGTTGGACACGGCCGTCAGGCCCCGCGGCACGGTGACGGCGATGTCGTAGGACGCCTTGTCGGAGGGGTGGTGGTTGCCGGGGAACCAGGCCATGGAGCCGGTCGGTTCGCCGAGCGCCAGCGCCCCGTCCGCGGTCCGCAGCCAGCCCTCCTCCGAACCGTCCGGGTCGGTGATCGTCTCGGGGCGGCCGGCGTAGCGCACGGTGACCTCGAAGATCTCGCCCTTGTCGAGGCGGTCCTCGGGGCGGACGGTCAGCTCCTGTCCGTCGCGGTCGAAGGACGCGTCGCGGCCCTCGACGGTGACCTCCTCGACCGTCATGCCCGTCAGGTCGAGGTCGAAGGCGGAGAGGGGCTCGGTGGCGCGGGCGGTGAGGCGGGCCGTGCCGGACAGGCGGCGCCCGGCGGGGTCGTAGGCGAGGTCGAGGCCGTAGTGACGGACGTCGTAGCCGCCGTTGCCCGCCTTCGGGAAGTACGGGTCGCCGACCCCCGCGCCGCCGACGTCGTCCGGCCCGCTCCCGTCGCAGCCGGAGAGGGCGAGGGGCAGGGCGAGACCCCAGACGGCGGCCACGGCGACGGCCCTGACAAGGCGCGCGGATCGGGACATGTGAGCGATCCTAGGCGGGCGCGGATCAGGACATGTCAGGGATCGCGGAACCACGCGGACCGGGAGATGCCGGGGATCGCGGGACCACGCGGACCGGGAGATGCCGGAAATCTCAGGGGCGCCCGCCCCTTCGACCCGTGACACCATCATCTACGTGCTCGACATCGGCTACGCCCTCTCCAACCGCTTCCCCGACCCCCCGCAGACCGACTACCGCCGCGCGGACGTCCACGCGCTGCGGCACGACCTGTTCTGCGGGGACGTCTACCTGGCCGACACCAAGGCGGACCGGGAGATCTCCACAGCCTGGGGATGGGTGCCGGTGCTCGACTTCGCGTGGGCGCTGTGCGACATCGTGGAGCAGCTCGACCGGGATCCCAAGGGCTCCCGCGCCTCCCGCCCCCAGCACGCTGAGCTGGACTTCACCGAGTCCACCGACCGCATGCTCTTCGAGCGCCGCTTCGGCTGGGTCGACATCGAGGCCGACTGGATGCCGGCCGAGGAACCCCCGCTGACCTTCTCCCACGCCGAACTGCGTCGCGAGGCACGCGACTTCCTGCACGACCTGATCGCGGACCTGGTCGACCTCCACGACGACCTGGACGAGAACCCGGCGATCTGGACCCTCCAGGCCCGCTTCCCCCGACTGGGCTGAGCAGCGCTGGCCAGCCCTGCCTCACCCGGCCGGCGCCGGCCGCGCCGCCCCGCCGAGCGTCACCAGGTCCCCCGCCGCCGTGCCGTGCGGCAGGTCTCCCCGGGCCAGGTACCGGAAGCCCGTGGTCAGCCGGGCCGCGTCGAGCCGCAGGCAGGCCATCACGTCGTAGTGCCGCGCTTCGGCGAGGGCGTACCTCCCATCGTCCCCGTCGTCGGGATCCAGCGGCACGCCGCGCAGCGCGGATTTTAGTGCCGCACGGTCCACGGGACCCGCGGCCAGGGGCAGGAAGGCGTCCGGATCGACGCCCTCCGGTGCCGGGAACGTGAAGTCGTCCACGGGGGACAGCGGATTTCCGTTCTCGTCGATCTCCGGCTCGTCGAAGTAGCCGGGGTAGGAGTCGTAGTGGAGCCGGAGCACACCGTCCTCGTGAACAAGCATCACGAGGACGTCCGAGTCGAACACGTACGTCCCCACCGCCGGCGCCCCGAGCAGCTTGCTCAGTCCTTCCGCGACATCACCCGACGAGGTCTCCGGGTCGGGGTAGACCACGGTGTGCCCCGGTCCCACCGGCAGCGCGTACCCGGTGACGCCCTCCTCCGCCAGCAGCGGCACCGCCTCCTCGAAAGGCCGTGCCACCAGCACGTTTCCGTAGAACGACCCCATCCGCCTCAGTCCTCCACCCTGATCCCCAGCTCCGCCGCCAGCACCGGTGCCAGATCCAGTAGTTGACCGGTGCTGATCACCGCGCCGGACAGACGGTCCAGGCCGCCCGCGATGCCCAGCTCGGTCGCGCCGCGCAGGTCGGCGTCCGTCAGGGTCGCCGCCGTGAAGTCGGCCGACTTCAGGGCGCAGTCCACGAACTCCACGCGCTCCAGGCGGGCCCCCGCGAAGTCCGGCTCGACCAGCACGCAGCTCTGGAAGACGACGTCCCGAAGCCGGGCCTGACGCAGATTCAGGTAGTCGATCTTGCCGCCGCGGATCAGCACCCGCTCCAGGACCGCGCCGTGCAACTGCGTCCCGCCCAGACGGGCGTCGACCAGCTCGACGTCGCGCAGGGTCGCCTCGGCCAGGTCGGTGCCGACGCCGCGGATGCCGGTGAGGACCGAGTCGAGCAGGCGGGCGTGGTGCAGACGCGTCCCGTCCAGCACGCAGGCCGACAGCGCGCAGTCCATGAAGCGGGCGCCCCCGCCGTCCTGCCCGCAGAGGTCCGACTCGCGGAACTCCACCCCGTCGTAGTCCCCGTCGGGTTCCAGCCCTCCGCCGCCGTACGGTTCGAGGGGCGGCAGCCGCACCTCCGGCCGCCGCGCGGCCTTCACCCGGCCGCCGCCGCCCGTGGCCGTCCTCGCCCTGCTCCCGCCGCCCGCACCCGTCCTCGCCATGCCCCCATGCTGCACCCCGCCACTGACAATCCCCGCCGGCCGGCGCGAACGCCCTCGATCCGCCGTCCTGTCCCCCCCGGCCGCAGCAGCCTTGACCTCAAGCGTGCTCGAGGTCGCAGAGTGGGCGCACAGGGCCTCGCACGACCGTGCGGGACCGCGCGGGACCAGCCGGGTCCACGCGAGCGACTCCGGAGGAACCTCATGCACGCCGTCCGCCTGCACGCCTTCGGCCCGGCCGGGAACCTCACCTTCGAGGAGGTCGAGGACCCCCTCCCGGCGCCGGGCCAGGTACGCGTCGCCGTCGGGGCGGCCGGCGTGCACCTGCTGGACACCGCCCTGCGCGAGGGCTTCCAGAAACCCCAGCCGCAGCCGACGGTGCTGCCGACCGTCCCCGGCCGGGAGGTCGCCGGGGTCGTCGAGTCCCTCGGCGAGGGGGTGGACGGCGCATGGCTCGGCAGACGCGTCGTCGCCCACCTCGGCTTCGCTCCCGGGGGCTACGCCGAACTCGCCGTCACCGACGTCGACCGCCTCCACGAGATCCCGGCGAACCTGGACGCCGCCCGGGCGGTCGCGATGATCGGCACGGGCCGTACGGCGCTGGGGATCCTCCAGTTCGCCGAACCGGGCCCCGGGACGGTGGCCGTCGTCCCGGCCGCCGCGGGCGGCATCGGCACCCTGCTCGTGCAGTACGCGAAGAACGCGGGCGCCACGGTCGTCGGGCTCGCCGGCGGGCCCGCGAAGACGGCCCTGGTCAGGGAGAACGGCGCCGACCTCGCCGTCGACTACACCGACCCGTCCTGGCCGGGGAAGGTCCGCGCCTTCCTGGGCGGCAGGCCCGCCACCGTCGTCTTCGACGGCGTCGGCGGCGAGGTCGCCCGCGAGGCGGTGGCGCTGCTCGGCCCCGGCGGCAGGCACCTCGTCTTCGGCTGGTCGGCGGAGGGCGTCCGGGACGGCAGGGGCCACTTCGTGGACGGCGTCTCGCAGTCGGTCCTCGGCCCGGTGATGCTGGAGAGGGCGGGTGGTCTGCGCCCCCTGGAACTGCGCGCCCTCACCGAGGCCGCCACGGGCCGCCTCGTCCCCTCCGTCCACCGCTTCCCCCTGCGCGAGGCGGCCGCCGCCCACCGCGCCCTGGAAACCCGCCGGACGACCGGCAAGGTGGTCCTGGAGCCCTGACACGACCACAGCCGCTCGACGGCCCGCCGGCCCCCGCGCGACCACAGCCGTTCGACGGCCGACCGGTCCGGTCCCTCACCCGACCGCAGCCGTTCGACGGCCGACCCGTCCGTTTCCTGCCGCGACCGCAGCCGCTCGGCGGCCGGCCTCAGTGCCGCCCCGCCACCCGGTCCGCCAGCCGCGCCAGCCGTGACGACCCGGCGCTGTGGGTCTCCGTCTCCCGGCGGTCCGCCGCCCGGTAGGTGGCGTACATGCCCTGCACGCCCAGCCAGCGCAGCGGCTCCGGCTCCCACCGGCGGACCCGGTGGCCGACCCACGGCAGCTCCGTCAGGGCCGTCCGCCCGGCCTGCCCGGAGTCCAGCCGGACGAGGTCGCACAGCGTGCGCCCGGCGAGGTTGGCGGTGGCGACGCCCGAGCCGACGTACCCGCCCGCCCAGCCGAGGCCCGTCGAACGGTCCAGGGTGACCGTCGCGCACCAGTCCCGCGGCACGCCGAGCACCCCCGACCAGGCGTGCGCGACCCGTACCCCGGCCAGCGCGGGGAAGAACGCGACGAGGATCTCGCGCAGCGCCTCGACGGTCGCCTCCCGCGTCCGCCCGTCGTGGTCCGTCCTGGACCCGAAGCGGTACGGCACCCCGCGCCCGCCCAGCGCGATCCGTCCGTCGGCGGTGCGCTGGGCGTACATGTAGGCGTGCGCCATGTCGCCCAGCGTCTCCCTGCCGTCCCAGCCGAGCGCCGCCCACTGCTCGTCGGTCAGCGGCTCGGTGGCGATCATCGAGGAGTTCATGGGCAGCCAGGTCCGCCGCTGTCCCTTCAGCGAGGCCGTGAAGCCCTCGGTGCACCGCAGCACGTACGGCGCCCGCACGGTCCCGTACGGCGTCACCGCGTGCCCCGCCCGGATCTCGGTGACCGGCGTCGACTCGTGCACCACGACGCCCAGCGCCTCGACGGCCGCCGCCAGCCCCTTCACCAGCTTCACCGGGTGCACCCGCGCCCCGTGCGGGGTCCACGTGGAGCCGACCGCGCCGGCCACCCGGACCCGCGCGGCGGTCTCCCGGGCGCCGTACAGCTCACGGTCCTGCTCGCCGTACGCCAGCTCGTGTGCGTGGAAGGCCTTCAGCCGCGCCAGCTGGGCGGGCGTACGGGCCACTTCGAGGACCCCGCCGCGCTGCACGTCGGCGTCGATCGACTCGTCGCCGGCCACCCGGATCACCTCGGCGACGGTGCCGTTCATCGCCCGCTGCAGGCGTACGGCGGCGTCCCTGCCGTGCAGCTTCGCGTACCGATCGCGGCCCGCGATGCCGTTGTAGAGCCAGCCGCCGTTGCGCCCGGAGGCCCCGTACCCGCAGAACCGCTGTTCCAGGACGGTGATCCGGAGGAAGGGCGCGGCCTTCTTCAGGTAGTACGCGGTCCACAGGCCCGTGTAGCCGCCGCCGACGATCACGACGTCCGCGGAGGCGTCACCGGAGAGCGGCTCCCGCACCGCGGGGAGGCCGTCGTCCGCGTACCAGTAGGAGATCCCGCCGTTCACGACACCGCTGCTCATGGCCGGACGCTAACCCGCCCGAGCGGCCGGTGTCCCCTTCGGATTCCGTCGACGGCGGGAGGGACCGGAGACAATGGAGCCCCCTGTCGGACTCGAACCGACGACCTTCGCTTTACAAGTTCCCCCCGACGGCTCCCCAGGCGGGTGTCTGACGCTCCAACCTGGCGTGCGGAGTGCGCGGTTGGCTCGCACAGGACGGCAACGTGCATGCACGTTGCCGTCAGAGTCTGCCGTCAGTCGCGGAACTGAACCTCAGGCTGACTTGTGCTGGCGACCAAAGCTACGGCCAGCCCTCCGCCCCGGCCCACAGCAGCCTCGTCAGCTACGGAACCCAGACGCGCTGCGTTCGGGACCACTGGACCTCAACTTCCCCTTTTTCCACCTCATGTGAGGTAGCATTTGAGGAAGTCGATCACGGAGGTCCAATGTTGAAGCACCCCGCACAACCGCCCGACGGCTCCACCAAGATCGTCTCTCCGGACGAGGCCGATGCTCGTCTCCGGGAGTGGGGACTCTCCGTCGAACATTTCCGAAAGAGTGTCACGTATGGCGATGACGCACGGAAAAGGGTCGATCAGCCCTGGTACCCACGGACGTACGCGGGCGTGGCCATGTGGGCGGAGACACTCGCAGGACTCCGTCGGCAACTGAAGAAGCTGCAGCAGGGCTGGAAGATAGGCCGAACGGGAAACTATGAAACCGTGTACTCCCAGGAGAAGCGCCTAGCTTTTGCCGTTGTAGCGGGCGACAAATACACTGGTACACGAGGTAAGCGCCACCCGAAGCTGACTAGGAAGCGAGGCCCTAAGACCAGGGAGCGAGTGGAGAGGAACGCAGAATTCGTTCAGCCGACTCTCTGGGGAGATATCGGGGGAAACCGCTCTGCATCGCCACAGAGTGCCGACCTGACTCCCGACGAGGACTGCTCAACCTGGTTCCTAGTCGTTCACGCCGACGATGACGAGATTCGTCTAGAGCTCTCGCTGGCACGAGACATTGGAGACGGCCTGGTTGGCGAATGGGTGGAGCGCATCCTCATTCCGCCGATTCCTTCATCGGGAGCGGTAGCACCTATAGAGTCAGACGAGGATGACGATGATGACGGAGAATCAATGGTATTCAGGGCTACTTCGCGATGAAGGACCGTCATTTAACCCCGCAAGGCTGACATCAGCAAGGGAGCGGAGGGGACTTACAAAGCAAGGGCTTGCCGAGCTGTGCAATGTTTCACGTCGCACGGTTACGGCCTGGGAGTCCGGACAGGTAGATTCGCCACCGGTGAAACAGATTGCACAAGTTTTGTCCCTTCCGCAGTCTTTCTTTCTATCGGATGACCCACCCCAGCTGAATGAAGAGTGGGTCGCTTTTCGCGCCCTCTCGTCGATGACAGCTCGACAACTGAGGCGGGTACTTGCTGTTAGCTCCATGGCGATCGAGCTGAGCGGGTGGATCGATAAGCACTACGGCACACCAACCACCGACCTGCCCGATGTCGCAGATCCGCCCGACGTCCCTCCAGCCGTAGTCGCCGAACAACTGCGGTCCACCTGGGGACTACACCAAAAACCTATCAAAAGCATGTTGGCCCTACTTGAGCGAAGGGGCGTTCGCGTCTTCTCGCTCCCAGCCGCCGATCGCGAAATCGACGCCTTCTCCTTCAAATATGAGGGCCGCCCATTTGTGTTTCTAAACACAGACAAAACAGCCGAGCGGACGAGATTCGACCTAGCCCACGAACTAGGACATCTGGTGCTACACGAGACCACCAACATGAACCGCTCAAGGCAGATAGAGCAGGAGGCTCATGATTTTGCCGCAAGCTTCCTAGTGCCAGCGGATGGCCTATACGCTCAAGTAGTAGGAAAACTTCGCCTAGACGACGTATTCAAGCTGAAGAAGTATTGGAAAGTTTCAGCCCTTGCCATGGTCGAGCGCCTTTACAGGCTTGAGTTCATTTCAGAGTGGAACAGAAGGCAATGGCTAATTGAATTGTCCGAGCGAGGATTCAGGACCGCCGAACCAGATGGAATTCAGGCGGAGCCTTCCAAGTTCCTGACCGAGTTGTTTAAACTGGCCAGGGAAGACGGGTGGACATCTCGGGCAATCGCCGACTACCTAAGAGAAAGCGAGAAAGACCTTGACGCACTGGTCTTCGGACTAGCCATCGCAGCCGTACCTGGCGGAGGCCAAAAGAGCCCGGCAGTAACAGGCCATCTGAAAGTCGTAAAGTAATAATGCGCCCATCACAGGGATTCCATGATGGGCATCGCAATTAATGGCAAAAAACACTTACCGCCTGGCTATTAAGCTGCGAAAGGGAGCCGTGCCGGAGTTGGTGTACGGTCAGTGAACCCGTGGTTTGCTGGCCGTGCCGCTCGTTGTGCAAGCCACCCAGAGACCCGTGGTCCGCCATTCACCGCAGTGCCCTCCCGGACCGTGCGGAGGTGCGTGAAGCCTTGCTCGAGGTAGTACCGCTGGAGAGCTTCGTTCGTCGTCCATGCGTCCAGTCGGACCCACCGCGCGCCCGCGCGGTGGGCGCGGTCACCTGCCCAATCCAGCAGTCGCGCACCAAGGTTCTGTCCCGCGTACTCGCGAGCAACAGTGAGCTTGTTGATGAACATCGAAGGTTCGGCCAGTTCGTCCTCAGTCCACAGCCCTTCTTCCGCGTCCGGCGTGATCGTGATCGTGCCCGCCGTCATGTGCCCGTCGCGGAGCATGAAGACCGTGCCCGCTTCGATCGTGGCCAACAACTTGTCTGCCGGGTACGGGCGGCTCCACTGGTCGGAGCCGATGCCGCGCAGCCAAGCTGCTGCCTCCTCACGGAAAAACAGCAACTTGGCCACGTCGTGCGGTTCGGCGGTTGTGATGATCACGTGTTCTCGCTTCGGCCGGCAAGGTCGCCGATCTCGTAGTTCATCCGGTTCAGGTCGCCCCGGAACGTCGTGATGGTGCACCGGATGGGACGGTCTGACGAGTAGCCCGTACGCGTCCAGAGCAGTACGGGCACGCCGGCGCTCATCTCCAAGAGGCGAGCCTCTTCCGGCGTCGGCATACGCGTCGCGATCTCGTCGAAGTAACCGATCTGCTCGATACCGCGAGCGGCCAAGTACCTCGTGGTCCCCTCTTCGATGTCCCCGGGTTCAGCCAAGCGGGGTGACTCTTCGATCAGCCATGCCGGGTAGTACGTCGCCTGCGTGGACCACGGCACGTCGTCCACGTACCGGTGACAGAACCGCAGAACCGCCTTGCTTCCCTTCTCGATCTTCAGTCGTTCCGCGACCTCTTCGGGCGCGGGCAGCATCTCTACGCGGAACGTCTGGTGGGGCCGACGGCCGGCGTTCGTGACGTCGGTGCTGTAGGCATCCCCGTTGTGCGGGAAGTTCAGGTTCTCGAAGCGCGAGGCGTTGAGTTCGAACACCTCATGTGAACGAACCTCGTACCCCAGCCCTTGGCTGGACGTGATCAGCCCTTCGCCGACCAGCAGGGCGAGCCCGGACCGCACGGTGTTGCGGGAGGCGTCGAACCGGGCTGACAGCTCGCTCTCTGAGGGCAACCGACGGTCGCGGTCGAACGCGCCGTTCACGATCTCGCGACGTAGGGCGTCGGCCACCTGTCGGTACTTCGGTTGCTTGCTCATGCGCCCATCATGACGCACTCGCTCAACTTGTTGGTACATGTGGGCCCCAATCTCTTGACGGCTTGCCGTCTGCGGGTGCAGCATCACTGCATCAGCTTGTACCAACAAGTTGAGCAAGCGGAGCAATTCCCTTGAGTTGCTTTCGCCTGCGCAGATGCAGAGGGCGGGGACGCTGCAATCCCGCTAAAGGCCAGGTGGAACAGGGTTTCGGCCCGTACTGGCGAGGTGGCCCGGTGACCGCGAGCAACGGCCGGAGGGTGGGGACGTGGTCCCCCTTGCAGTGCTGTTTCCGTGCCCCTTCGACCTGGGAGTTCCGATGCTTCGACGAACCCTGTGGGCGTCGCCGTGATGGACCGGCCGGCGGCGCCCGTACGCAACCCCGGCCCGTGAGCTGTACATCCGCTCGCGGGCGATCCGGTCCGCCCCTCTTCCTGCCATCGCAGCGGCTAGCGCTGCGGCCGGTTGCCTCCCTCGCCCGTCCGGCAGCGCCGTGTGCGCTGGTCGTACGGGCGGGGTGGCAGGGAGCCGGAACCTTCTGTCTCCAACGGCGCGCGGCCCCGGTGCTGGAACACCGGGGCCGCTGTTCGGGCCGTTCACCCCTGTGGAAGGACACACGACCCAATGGACCACATCGTGACTGTTCAGGACGCTGTTACCGCGTTCGCCGACTTCATGGAGCCGACGGCCGCGGAGCTGGACGCGATCGAGCTGGAGGCCCCGCTGATCGCGGCGGAGGTCGACTTGCTCGACGCGCAGATCATCACGTTGGACCGCACGCCGAACGAGATGGACGCCCGCCGCATCCGCCGGGCCCGCCACCGGGTGCTGGCCGCGCGGCGGGACCTGGTCAACCGCACCGCCGGTACGAGCCTGTCGGGCGGTGCGGCATGAGCACTGCGAACGAAAAGCTGAGTGCTGCGCACGCCGAGGTGAAGGCGGAGATCGCGCGGACGGACACCAAGACGGGTCTGCTGCTGGCGTTCGTCGGCGCGGTCCTCGCCGCCGCCGTGCCGCTGGCCCGCGACCTTCCCCTCAACCCGGCCGCATGTCTCGCGGGCGGGGCGGGGGTGGCGGTGCTGGTCGCGGCGGCCGTCCTGCTGCTGCGCTCGACCCGGCCGAACCTGCGGGGCCGGCACGGCTTCCCGCTGTGGGCCACCCTGACCGCCGCCGAGATCACGGCCACGGTGAGCAGCAACGATCTGGCCGCCGACATCGCCGGGCTGTCCCGGCTGGCGGTTGCCAAGTTCACCTGCCTGCGCCGCGCGGTCGACCTGACCCTGGCCGGCGCCGCCCTGCTCGTCCTCGCCGCCCTGATCGCCCTGGGAGGTGCGGCGTGAACGCCAAGACCGTGCTGCCCGCCGTCGCGATGACGGCCGTGTCCATGGTCCTCACCCTCGCCGTGGTGATGATGTGGCTGGGTACCGCCGTACCGTGGCCGGTCGCCCTGGTCGTCGGGCTAGGCATCGACGGGGGATGGCTGGCCACCCTCGCCTACGAGCGCCGTCTCGCGGCGCAGGGCGACCACAGCACTGCGGTGACGGCCGTCGGCTGGTCCTTCGGCCTGATCGCCACCGGCGTCCTCGTGGCGCACGCCGTGACGGCCGAGCACTCCACGGGCGCGTGGCTGGCCGTGGCGTGGCTGCCGGTCGCGGCCAAGGCCCTGTGGCTGGTCCACGGGCTGTGGGAGCGCACCGCGCTCACCCCGTCCGCCCTCGGCGCCATCCGCGGGATTCAGCAGGAAGCGCGCGACGAGGCGGCCGTGGCCCGCGCCCGCCTACGGGCGGAGGCCGCCACGGAGGAGACGCGGTTGATGGCCGTGACGCAGGCCGGGGCCCGCGTCGCCCGCGTCCAAGCCCGCACCGCCGACACCCTCGCCGGGGCGTGGTCGACGCTGGAGCGGGCGCGTGCCGGGGAGGACACCGGCAGGGCCCTGACCAGCGTGACGGCCCGCGTCACACCCGGCGTCACATCCCGCTGGGACCTCCCCGTCTGGGGCCCCACCGAACCGGTCCCCGCCCTGGAGGGGCCCGCGCTCACCGATGCGGAACTGGACGCGCTGGTCGACTCCATCCGGCACAGCCAGACCCCGGCCCTGTCGTATCGCGAGATGGCCGTCCGCTTCCGCGCGGCCGGCCACTCCGCCTCCGAAGTCCGCCTACGCGCCGCCTGGAAGCGCGTAGTGGCCGCCTGACGGCAGCGCTGCCGGTCGGCAGCTACAGGTTGTCCAGAATCCGCGCGATGACGGACGTTCCCCGGTACTTCCAGCGGTGCTCACGACTACAGAAGCGCCGCCGTCGCCACCAGCTCGGCTGCTGAACCGGCTGCTTGCACCACTTGCACGGGCGGGTTCGCCCGCCGGCACTCGATCCCCCACCCATGCCGCGACCTTAGCGGCCTGTGCCGGGCCCGACCGCCCGCCGCACCTGCCAGCGGGATGCCGGATACGTCATCCCCGCCGCGCTCGGCACCTACGTGCCGTGCGCCTACCCCGACCCGCACGGCTCCGAAGGGAACACCTGATGGGCAACTCCGACCTGCGCCGCTTGGACCGCGAGATCGAGAAGGCCATGAAGAAGCTGGAGGCCGTCCGCCGTGGTGAGTGGTGGCCGCTGAACGGCAGCGAGCGCCGGGCCATGGCCCGCGCCCTGGCCGGCGGCGCCTACCAGATCACCCGCGGCCGCAGCGCGGGCCGTGCCGAGCAGCGCATGGACACCACCGGCACGGCCGCCGAGATGCGGCTGAACGCCGAGCTGACCGCGCTGCACGGCGAGCGTCAGCGGCTCATCACCGAGGCCGCCCGCGCCAAGGCCGCGAAGAAGTCGTCCGGCTGGTTCTGACCAGCCCAACCCCTCGCACGCCGGGGTGGCCGCTCTTTCCACGGACCCGGCCACCCCGGCACCTGCACTCCCACTTACTCCCGCCCCCGAGAGGGGGCAGTCAGGAGCAGTTCCAGCATGTCTGAGAACGTCGTTCACCTCCACAAGCCCACCGACCCCCCGGCCGACGGCACCGCCCCCACCGTGCTCACGGTCGTGCCCGACGCCCCGCCGGCGCGGCCCGTGCCGCTGTGGGTGCGGTCCGGTCGGGCGGTGAAGACGGTCGTCACCCACGAGACCACCCGCGCGACGGTGCGGGCCGCTGCTCGGCACGCGTCCTACACGTTCAACGGTGGGCGGATCGTGGCCCGCCGCACCTGGGACGGCCGCACCGGCTCCCGGTACGAGCGGATGATCCGGGCGGCGGAGGCCGCGGGGAACCTGGAAGCGGCCGAGGAGTGGGAGGAGCGCTTGCAGCGCTTCCGCGCCGCCCGCCACCACCGCCGCATGGACCTGCTCCACTCCCCGGTTGAGGCGGCCAAGGGCGTGGCCGTCGGCGCCGGCATGAGCATCGGTGTCCTGGTCGCTCTCGGCGTCGTCATGGCCATCAACACCGGCCAGGCCAAGGACGTCATCACCCCCCTGTCGGCGACCATCGACTTCATCGCCCTGCTCATCCGCATCGTGCAGATCGTGTGGGGTCCGGCGCTCACGATCGGCCCGTTCCTCGCCCTGCTCGCCCTGTGGTCGGTGGGCCGTAAGCAGCACGCCGCCCCCGCCTGGGCCCTGCCCGCCAACGTCCGCAGCAGCGAGGGGGAGCCGATCACCCCGTCCATCGTGGTCAAGGCCCTGCGCGACCTCGGCGTCCCCGCCCTGGCCCGCGCCATCAAGGAAATGGGCGACGCCGGCGCGTCCATGCTCGGACCCATCCGCATCGCCGGATGCGGCGTGGAGGTCGACGTCACCCTCCCCTCCGGGGTCGCCACGAACGAGATCCAGCAGCGCCGCCGCAAGCTCGCCGAGAACCTCACCCGACACGAACACGAAGTGTTCATCACCATCCCGACCGCCGCGCGCACGGTGCGGCTGTGGATCGCCGACTCCGGCGCGCTCGACGAGCCGATCGGCCCGTCCCCGCTGGTCACCGACGAGACGATCACCGCCGACTACGCCAAGGGAAAGGCGCCGTGGGGGCAGGACCTGCGCGGGGACGCCGCCGCCATCAGCCTCTACCAGCGGCACCTGCTCATCACGGGTCTGTCGAATCAGGGCAAGACCGCCGCGCTGCGCGCGCTCGCCCTGTGGCTCGCCCTGGACCGCTCCGTGCAGTTCCTCATGGGCGACCTCAAGGGCGCCGGCGACTGGGCCATGTTCGATGGCCTCGCCACCGTGCTCATCCAAGGGCCCACCGATGAGCACGTGATCGAGGTGACCGAGATGGTCGAGAGCGCGGTGGACGAGATGAACCGGCGCCTAACCGCGCCGCCCGGCACCGCGTTCCCGCCGCTGATCGTGCTGGTCGACGAGGCGCAGGTGGCGTTCATGTGCCCGGCCGTGGACGACGAGAAGCGCCCCTATGGCGGGTCCAAGGCCAAGTCCCGGTACTTCACCGCCGTCCGCAAGATCCACAACCAGGGACGCGCGGTCAACGTGCTGATGTGGCAGGGCACTCAGGACCCCACCGACCAGAACCTGCCCAAGCTCGTGCGCGAGGGCGCCCACACCCGCGCCTCCCTCGCCCTCGGCACCGAATCGCAGGCTCGCATGGCCCTGGGGGACAAGGCCGTCGACGGCGGGGCCGCGCCGAACCTGCTGCGGCCCGGCCTGGACAAAGGCACGGTGGTCGTCGCCTCCGACGGCATCGCCATTCCGGCCGGCCAGGCGTCCATCACCGTACGCACGCACTACATCGACACCGAAGTCGCCGCCGCCCTCGCCGACCGGGCCAAGGCCCTGCGCGACGGGGTGACCACCCTGCACGTGATCGAGCGGGGCGAAGACCGTGACCCGCTCGCCGACATCGCCACCGTCCTCGGCGACGCCTCCCGCGTCCTCACCCAAGACGTCCTCAAGCGGCTCGCCGCCCTCAACGCCGACGCCTACGGCAAGTGGTCGTTCATCGACCTCAAGCGCGTCCTCGACGGCACCGGCGCCGAGCCGTACAAGTCCGACGGCCGCATGGTCATCGGCCGCGACCGCCTCACCCGCGCCCTCACCAACCGCGACGAGCAGGGTTCCGCTTCCACCGACTGACGGCAGGGAGCCGACCCCGCGCGGGCCAGGGAGACAGGGAGAACTCCCTGAACCCCTCCCTGCCCCGCCTCCCTGCCCCTGACCTGCACTGATGATCCATCAGGGAGGCAGGGAGGAGAGCAGGCCACACCCCCGAAAACCCCCGCCACAGCCCACCCCGCAGAGGGTGTCACCGTCTCCCTGACCCATGTTCGGAAAGGATTCCGCATGCACCCCGAGACCGGCCCCACCCCGCCCGCCGTGCGGGCCGTGGAAGTCCACCAGCCCACCCCCCTCACCCCCGCCGCGCCGTACGCGGCACCCCTCACCGCCGTCCAGTCGCACACCGTGCCGGCGGTGGCGAGCGTGATCCTGCCGGACGGCCGCGTCGTCACCGGCTACGCCATCGACCACGCCCGCCCGGAGCCGGTGACCGCGAAGCCGGCCGTCTCGCAGATGGCGGTGAACGTCGCCCTCGGCGGCGTCGGGTTCCTCGCCGTCTGCGGCGGACTGCTGATGCTCACCACGTTCATCACCGCGCTGGCCGCGCTGGTCACCCAGCTCATCACCCTCGCCGCGGTCATCTTCGGCGGATGGATCGCCATGCAGGTCCTCGGCGGCAACCGCCACGGGGCCGGGACCACGGTCCACATCCGCAAGGCCGTGATCAAGCGCAACCACTTCCACCGCTAGCTACGCCAAGGGCGGCCCCCTCGTCTCGCCAAAGCCGCGGGGCCGCCCTTGCCCAACCCGTCCGCAACAGACCTGTTGGAGGTATCCAGCATGACCTATGACGCCCGTTCCGCGCTGCTGCGCGCAGCGCTGAACGCCGCTGCCCGCGGCTGGCGCGTCTTCCCCCTGCGTCCCGGCACCAAGCGCCCCGCCCTGCACGGGGAGACCGCGTGTCCCGGTACCGGCCCGTGCGTGAGCGGTCACGCGAAGTGGGAGGACCGCGCCACCTGCGACTCGGACCGTATCCGCGCCACCTGGTCGCACGGCGCGTACAACGTCGGTATCGCCACCGGTCCCTCCCGCCTGCTGGTCGTCGACCTGGACGTGCCCAAGGACAAGGGCAGTTCGGACGCGCCTTGCGGCGCGGCAACCTTCGCAGCGCTCTGCGAGCGCGCCGGCCACGCCGTCCCGGCCACCTACCGAGTGCGGACCGCGAGCGGCGGCGAACACCTGTACTTCACCGCCCCCGACGGGGCCCGGCTGACCAACACCGCGGGCACCCTCGCCCCGCTGGTCGACACCCGCGCCTGGGGCGGCTACGTCGTCGCCGCGGACTCGATCACCCCCGCCGGACGCTACGAAGCACTGAGCAGCCCCGAGACGGCTGCACTGCCCGGATGGCTGCACAGCATCCTGCAACCGGCCCCCAGGGCCGTACAGGCGCCCTCGCTGGCCGTCACCGTGCAATCCCGCCGATACGCGGACGTAGCACTCGCCAACGAGGTGCGGAACGTGGCTGCGGCTCAAGTCGGCGAGCGGGAAGGGACATTGTTCCGTGCCGCGCGCGCCCTGGGGCGGTTCGTCGCGTGGGGCGACCTCCCTCGGCACATGGTTGAGCAGGCTCTTCAGGAGGCGGGGGAGGCGGCCGGCCTCACCGTCGCCGAGTGCCGCTCTACGCTGCGCAGCGCCCTCAACTGGTCCATCACCCACAACTCCGCACGCCGGGAAGCGGCATGAGCGCCCCCTCCCGCCCCCGCCTGAAGAGCATCACCCCCACCCCGACCGGCCCGCCCGCCGCTCCACAGCCTGTGGACCCGGCGGCCGTGGGCGAGCCGAAAGGCGCCGCCCGCAAGGGCGCCCGAACAAGTTCTGACCCGCACCGGCCCGACGGCCGTTACCCCGTGGCGTGGCTGCACATCACGGCGCCGCGCGGTGCCACCCCCACCGCCACCTCGAAGTGCCTGTGCGGGTGGGACCGCAGCACCATCGGCCACACCCGCGTCCTCGCCCTGATCGAAGCGCACGCCGCTCACCGAGACCTCTGCCCGCTCCGCAACCCCCAGGAAGGAAGGGTCGCCGCATGACCACCGCCATCGACGGGGCCGCGCTGCTGGACGAGGTGGAAGCTTTCCACCGCCGCTTCAACGTCTTTCCCACGCCGGCCGCCTATGTCGCCGTGGCCCTGTGGGACGCGCACGCGCACCTGCTCGACTGCTTCGACTCCACCCCGCGGCTGGCGTTCCTGTCCCCCGAACCGGGGTCGGGGAAGTCGCGGGCGCTGGAGATCGTGGAAACCCTCGTGCCGCGTCCCATGGTCGCGGTGAACGCGTCCGCCGCCGCGCTCTTCCGCTCCGTCTCCGGGCCCGACGGCCGGCCGACGATCCTCTTCGACGAGATCGACACGATCTTCGGCCCGAAGGCGGGAGACAACGAGGAATTGCGCGGGTTCATCAACGCAGGCCACCGCCGCAAGGGCGTCACCTACCGGTGCGTGGGCGACAGCCAGACCGTGACCCCGTTCCCCTCGTTCACCGCCGTCGCGGTCGCCGGGCTCGGCTCCCTGCCGGACACGATCCTCACCCGCTCCGTGATCATCCGCATGCGCCGCCGGGCCCGCAACGAGCGCATCGAACCCTTCCGCGCCGGCCAGCACGAACCGGAGGGCAACGCCCTGCGCGACCGCCTCGCAGCATGGGCCGACCAGACCCGCGAAGCGGTGAAGGGCGCGTGGCCCGCGATGCCCGACGGGGTCACCGACCGCCCGGCGGACGTGTGGGAACCCCTGCTCGCCGTCGCCGACGCCGTCGGGGGCGACTGGCCCGACCGGGCACGGCAGGCGTGCGTGGCGCTGGTCAAGGCCTCGCAGGCCAACGATAAAGGCAGTCTCGGAATCCGGCTGCTCACCGACCTGCGCGATCACGTGCTGATCGGTGTGGACCGGCTCCCCACCATCGCCATCCTGGACCGGCTCAACGCCCTGGACGACGCCCCGTGGGCGGACATGGGCGGCCGGCCGCTCGACAACCGGCGCCTGTCCAAGATGCTCGGCGAGTACATGACGGCGGACAACGAGCCGATCGCCTCCCGCAACATCCGAACCAGCGGTGGCGTCCTCAAAGGCTTCTACGCCGAGGACCTCACCGACGCATGGGCCCGCTACTGCCCGCCCCCTCCCCGTCCCTGAGAAGCGCTACATCCGCTACAGCCGCTACAGCCCAGGTCAAAGGCCCTGAACCTGTAGCGGCAACCCCCTCGTGTAGCGGCTACGGCCCCGCACCCCACCGCGCGCCGTAGCCGCTACATCGCCGCCATCCGCTACACAAAACACCCCCTCTGACCTGCGATGTAGCGGATGTAGCGGATGTAGCGGACTTCCCAGAGGGGGGTCGGGCGCCCCACACGACCTTCGGAGGACCTCCGTGCGCTCCGTCCTGTCCGCAGTACCCGAAGCCCTCACCGTCCCCGAGGTCATGACCGCCCTGCGGCTGAGCCGCAGCAAGGTCTACGACCTCATCCGATCCCGTCAGTTGGCGAGCTTCACCGTCGGCCGCTCGCGGCGCATCGCGCCCGAGAGCCTGCGCGCCTTCATCCAGGAACAGATCGAGGAGAACGCAGCCTGATGGCACCCCGTAAGAGGAACCCGAACGGCGCCGGCAGCATCTGGCAGCGCAAGGACGGGCGCTTCGAGGCGCGCGTCTACGTCCCCCAGCCCGACGGCACCCGCAAGCGCAAGACGGTCTACGGCGCCACCTGGGAGGAGTGCGACGAGAAGCGGCAGGAACTCGTACGCCGCGACCGTCAGGGCATCCCGACGCCGTCCCGGTCGGCGAAGCTCTCCGAGTGGCTGCCGTACTGGCTGGAGGAGTACGTCAAGCCGCACCGGAAGCGGACGACGTACGTGAAGTACGAGATGCACGCGCGGCTCTACCTCGTGCCGCTGCTGGGGAGCCGACGGCTGGAGTCGCTCACCACGGCGAACGTCCGGCAGATGCTCGCCAAGGTCACCGCGCAGGCGTCGACCGCGACCGCGAAAGAGGCGCACCGAGTGCTGCGCACGGCGATCACAGCCGCCTGCCGCGACGAACTGATCAGCCGCAACGTCGTCCAGCTGGTCCCGGCGCCCCGAGTCGAGCCGCGGGAACTGCGCCCCTGGTCGCTGGACGAGACCCTGACGTTCCTGGAAGCCGCACGGACCGATCCGCTCTACACCGCGTTCGTCCTCGCCGTCGCCCTCGGCCTAAGGCGCGGCGAGATCCTGGGGTTGCAGTGGAAGGACGTTGACCTTGACCGGCGCACCCTCACCGTCCGAACCACGCTGAACCGAGGCGGCAAGGAGCTGTACCTGGACACCACGAAGAATCGGCGCGCGCGGGTCATCCCAATTCCGCTGATGTGCGTGGCGCCGCTCCGGTGGCAGCGGCTGCGGCAGGCTGACCGGCGCACGACGGCCGGCGCGGACTGGCACGAGAGCGACCATGTGTTCACGACCCGCAGCGGACGGCCGATCGAGCCGCGGAACCTCTACCGGTCGTTTCTGCGGATCGCTGAGTCCGCAGGTCTGCCACAGGTCCGGTTGCACGACACCCGCCACGGCTGCGCGTCCCTGCTCTTCGCGGCCGGCGTCGCGCCCCGCACCGTGATGGAGATTCTCGGACACTCGCAGATCGCGGTGACGATGAACGTGTACACCCACGTGAGTCACGACGACCGGCGGGAGGCCATGGGCCACATGGACCGCCTGCTCAAACGGCGCCCGCCAACCGCCTGAGAGACTGGCAGCACGCTGAGGCGAGGGGGACTGGGATGGTCGGGTTCGGGGTCCTGGGTCTGGCGCTGATGGTCGCGGCCATCGCCTGGACCGTCCTGGGGGTACACGCTCTGTTGCTCGGCCGTATGCCCGGCCGGCGGCTGCCCCGACTGGTGCGACAGCCCAGACTGTGGGGAGCAGGGGCCCTACTCGCCCTGCTGAGCGCGAATCTGGAGTCCCCGTCGTTGTTGGCGGTCAGTGTCGGGCTCATGGCACTGGGTCACGTCGTGAAGCCGGCGGGGTGACCCTGCCCCTGACACTGAGAGACGACTGCCGTCAAGAACTACCGTCAACGCCCCCGCGATCCAAGATCGTGGGGGCGTTGTCCCTGGTCGGGCATGGAGCCCCCTGTCGGACTCGAACCGACGACCTTCGCTTTACAAGAGCGGTGCTCTACCAACTGAGCTAAGGAGGCGTGCGCGTCGCGTGCGGCGGGCGCGCCCGAGCAGTGTACCCAGGTCGCCGGGGGCCCCTGTCGAGAATTTCCGCGAAGTTCACATGCCTCCGGGTGCTGACAGACCGGGCGAACGCCAGGTAGCGTCCAGATCCGGTTCACTCGTGTGGACTACACCTTCCCGGATCCTGCCCGGGACGGCTCACCACCTTCCTACAACGGATCGTCCGGCACGTTCCTGCCGGTAGAAGGGGGCCCATCACCATGGCCACTGTCACGTTCGACAAGGCGACCCGGATCTACCCGGGTTCCACCAAGCCCGCCGTCGACGCGCTCGAGATCGACATCGCGGACGGCGAGTTCCTCGTCCTGGTCGGCCCGTCGGGCTGCGGCAAGTCCACCTCGCTCCGGATGCTCGCGGGGCTCGAGGACGTCAACGGCGGTGCCATCCGCATCGGTGACCGCGACGTCACGCACCTGCCGCCGAAGGACCGGGACATCGCCATGGTGTTCCAGAACTACGCGCTCTACCCGCACATGACCGTCGCCGACAACATGGGCTTCGCGCTCAAGATCGCCGGTGTCAACAAGACGGAGATCCGGCAGAAGGTCGAGGAGGCCGCGAAGATCCTCGACCTCACCGAGTACCTGGACCGCAAGCCGAAGGCCCTGTCCGGCGGTCAGCGCCAGCGTGTCGCGATGGGCCGCGCCATCGTGCGCGAGCCGCAGGTCTTCCTCATGGACGAGCCGCTGTCCAACCTGGACGCCAAGCTCCGTGTGTCGACGCGTACGCAGATCGCCTCCCTCCAGCGCCGTCTGGGCATCACCACCGTGTACGTCACCCACGACCAGGTCGAGGCGCTGACGATGGGTGACCGCGTGGCGGTCCTCAAGGACGGTCTGCTCCAGCAGGTCGACACCCCGCGCAACATGTACGACCGCCCGGCGAACCTCTTCGTGGCCGGCTTCATCGGCTCCCCGGCGATGAACCTCGTCGAGGTCCCGATCGCCGACGGCGGCGTGAAGTTCGGCAACTCGGTCGTGCCGGTGCAGCGTGACGCGCTCTCCGCCGCCACCGACAAGACGGTCACCGTCGGCGTGCGTCCCGAGCACTTCGACGTGGCCGGCGCCGACTCCGACCAGGGCCTCGCGGTCGTCGTGAACGTGGTCGAGGAGCTGGGCTCCGACGCCTTCGTCTACGGCACCGCCACGGTCGGCGGCGAGTCGAAGGACCTCGTCGTCCGCGTCGGCGGCCGCAACGTCCCGGAGAAGGGCAGCACGCTGCACGTCGTGCCGCGCGCCGGCGAGACCCACGTGTTCTCGACCTCCACGGGCGCGCGCCTCTCCGACTGAGCGACGACCGAACCGCGCTCGGCCGGGTGAGCCACCTGCACCGACGAGAAGGGCCCCGCGGCAACTGCCGCGGGGCCCTTCTCGCGCGGGGTCCGCACGGACGCCGGAAACCCCGGCACAACGGGCTTTTCGAGCAATGAGCGTCAACGCCTTACCCAAAAAGAGGCACCACTCCATCCCCCGACCGGGTGACTGAATGTCGCCAAATCATTACCCCGCGCTACCCTCACACGCGTGAAGCACTCCGTGAACCACTCCGCCACCCAACCGTCGCGACGCGGCCAGGGCCCCGCCCGACGGATCGGCCGCTCGCTCGCCCTCGTCCTGCCCGTCGTCATGGTGCTCTCGGGAACCCTCGCGGTCACCCGGGTCAACTGGTCGGGGAACCCCTCGGATTCGGTGCTCACCGCCTCCGACGTCTCCACCGTCCGCCGCACCGCGCAGGACGCCGCCAAGGCCCCGCAGGACGTCCTGCGCGACCGGCTGCTGACCGAGCTCCAGGAGAAGGACCCGGGCACCGCGCTGACGCACCTCCAGGCCGCGGTGAACGGCAAGCCGTCCCTGGCGAAGCACTGCACCTCCATCGCCCGCGCCCTGGGCCGCGCCGCCGTCCGCGTCTACGGCCCCTCCCGCGCCCAGTCCTACACCCGCCCGGTGTGCGACACGTCCTTCGCCTCGGGTGTCCTGGCGGCGCACGGCTAGGGTCTTCCGTTCGGATCAGGCCGGGCTCGGCCCGATCCGAACGGGCGGACCGCGGGGCGTCGTACGCCTCGCAGGGGAGCCTCTCGACGGGTCGGGGGCGCCGCGTACAGTTCGGGCATGACCGATCCGCGCGCCGCGTCCCGACCCACGCAAGCCGTCATCCTGGCCGGCGGCCAGGGGTCGCGGCTGCGCCCCTACACCGACGACCGGCCCAAGCCGATGGTCGAGATCCCCGGGACGGGGACGCCGATCATCGGCCACCAGCTGGGCTGGCTCGCCGAGGAGGGCGTGACGGACGTCGTGGTCTCGTGCGGCCACCTCGCCGACGTCCTCGAGAACTGGCTGAGCTCCGCCGACCTGCCGCTGAAGGTCACCACGGTCGTCGAGACCGAGCCCCTCGGCCGCGGCGGCGGCCTGAAGTACGCGGCCGCCCGTCTGCCCCACCCCGAGCGGCCCTGGTACGCCACCAACGGCGACATCTGGACCCGCTTCTCGCTGCGCGACATGGCTGACTTCCACACCGAGCGCGGCGCGGTCGCCACCCTCGCGCTGGCCCGGCCGCGCATTCCGTGGGGGGCCGTGCAGACGGACGGCTTCGGCCACATCACGGACTTCATCGAGGCCCCGCCCACGACGTACGAGGTCAACGCCGGCGTCTACGTCTTCTCCCCCGAGTTCGCCGGGCTGCTGCCCGAGCGCGGGGACCACGAGCGGACCACCTTCCCGCAGCTGGCCCGCGAGCTGCGGCTGGCCGGGTTCCCGATCCCGCAGGGCGCTTACTGGCGTGCCATCGACACGGCGAAGGACCTCACGGAGGCGGCCAAGGAGCTGGCGGCCCTGGGCCGCTGACGGCCGGACACCTCCGTACGACGACGGGGTCCCGCTCGCTCGAGAAAGCGAGCGGGACCCCGTCGTCGTACGGGCGGAAACGGCTAGGGCGTGTTTCGAAAGTAGCGTCGTCTGCCCGAAGGGCAGGCCCGGCGGCGTCTGGTGCGTGCGATCGCAAGGCGGAGGGTCGCCCCCATACTGGTTGTATCGGGGCGATCCCGACAACGCGGCGAGCGTGCGTGCCAGGCGTCGCCGGGCAGACGGGACTTTCGAAACACGCCCTAGATCCG